>JAQXWS010000070.1 GCA_029225565.1 Eubacteriales bacterium | reverse complement strand
CGCTTTGGCGTTTTTCGTTTTTTGCTCAGTCGAGGTACCATCGTACATCTTCCCTCGCAAGAAAACGAAATTCAATCCCATTTCTCGAAGTCTGTCAGCGTGTAGAAATTTATAATTTGACTTTTTCTACACGCTGAAACGCCACCCGATGGGTGGCGTTTTTTGTGCTTATGATTATGTATTGTAGGAAAACATGAATCAGTCCTCGTCGTATTCGTCCTCATTTTCCCAGTTGTGGTAGATGTTCTGCACATCGTCATTCTCGTCGAACATATCGATCATACGAGCCATCTTTTTCATATCCTCCGGGTCGTCCAGACGGGTGTATGTGGAGGGAATGTATGCTGCCTCCGAGGAAACGACGGCGTATCCCTTGCCTGCCAGTTCGTCACGGATTGCCCCCACATCGTTGGGTTCGGTGCGAATCTCAAAGATTTCTTCATCATCGGTGAGAAAATCGCTGGCGCCTGCCTCCAGAGCGTCCTCCATCAGTTGGTCCTCGTCAACATCCTCTTTTTCTATCACGATAACGCCCTGGCGCTCAAACATAAATGTAACAGAGCCGGGATTACCCATATTGCCGCCCGCCTTGTCAAAGTAGTGTCTGACCTCGCCGGCAGTACGGTTGCGGTTGTCGGTAAGCGCCTCAACAACAACGGCAACTCCCGATGGGCCGTATCCCTCGTAAATGATTTCCTCATAATTGGTGCTGTCGGACTCGCCGGCAGCTTTTTTTAGCATACGGTCTATGTTATCGTTGGGAACATTGTTTTGCTTAGCCTTTGCGATTACATCGCGAAGCTTTGCGTTGTTGTTAGGGTCCGGGCCGCCGTTCTTTACGGCAACAGCAAGCTCCCTGCCGATTTTTGTGAACACCTTTGCACGGGCAGCGTCATTAGCGCCCTTTTTGCGCTTGATGGTGCTCCATTTATTATGTCCGCTCATAATAATCACCTATCCTTCCATGCCGCAAAAGTAAAAAAATCACATTTCCCTTGCTGCAGCAGGACAAGGGGTGACGCAAATTTTGAGGGTAAAATTGTGATAATACAAATTCAGTACTGTACGCCTCTTTGTTTATTGAACGAAAGTATTTTAACACATATATTCCGCGGTTGCAATAAAAAATTGACTATTATTATTTTGCGCCTTTTGGACAAAATATTGTGAGAGGTGTTTATATGCGCAAGGTAATTAGAATTTTTGACATCATATTGGCAGGGGTATGCGCTGTGCTGATGGGATTGATTGCTGTTGGCAATGGGATGTTGCCCGACAGTATTGTTACTTATGACGGTAATGAAATTCCGTTTTCTGCCATATATTCGTATGCCGATACTACCGTCAGCGACGCAAGGTGGGTTGACAGTCAGTCCGCCAATCCTCGCCGCAGGACGGTGCGTCTTTTCGGTGTAGTACCGGTAAAGGATGTTACGGTTACCAATCGGGAAACTCAGCAGGTGTATGTCAGCGGACAGCCCTTTGGTATAAAGCTTTATACCGACGGGGTTATTGTGGTGGGTACACAGGGTATAGATACCGATACCAAGCGGGTCAACCCTGCCAAGGACGCAGGTATCGAGGTCGGCGATATTATTGTGGAGATAAACGGCACAAGGGTGTATTCTTCCGATCAGGTGCAGGAGATACTGAATGACAACAACGGCATGGATTTTGTGTTAAAAATCAAGAGGGACGGCAGGTACCGGGCATTTAGTCTAAAGCCGGTATATGATTCTCACGAGGGCTGTTACAAGGCGGGAATGTGGGTGCGGGACAGCACAGCCGGTATCGGCACCATCACTTTTTTTAACCCGCAGGCCGGTACCTTTGGAGCGCTGGGTCACCAGGTCAACGATGTGGATACCAACGAGATAATGCCCATGCTGGAGGGGGAGGCTGTAGGCGCATCCGTATCCAAAATACAAAAGGGCAGCGTGGGCAGTACCGGTTCGCTGGTGTGCAGCTTCGGCAGCGACACAATAGGTAAGCTGAAGTCCAACACCTACTGCGGTGTATATGGAGATTTTTCAAAAATTCCGGACGGGCTGAAAAAATATCCCGTCGCCTCCAAGCAAGAGGTACAAAAAGGCCCTGCAAAGATTATTTGTACGGTGGATGACTCAGGACCCCAGGAGTTTGATGTGTATATCAGCCGTATATCGTATAACAAGGACAATCAGCAACGCAATATTTTGCTGCGTGTGGCTGACAAAAGGCTGGTGGCATATACCGGCGGAATAGTGCAGGGTATGTCGGGCAGTCCGATAATCCAAAACGGCAAGTTGGTGGGCGCAGTAACCCATGTGATTATCTCCAATCCACAGCGGGGATACGGCATTTTTGCCCAAACCATGCTGGAGCAATCTGACAAGTGATGAAAAACTTTGAATTTTTTGTTGACTTTAACGCTTTTATGTGCTAAACTGTGATTACCACAAAACTATAAAAGGAGTTAATCACAATGAACAAGATGGTTAAAAAGATTACTGCCGTAGCACTTTCTGCTGTTATGGTGGGCGGCCTTTTTGCCGGTTGCTCTGCCGCAAAGACAGACGAAGGCACATCAGGAGCCGCTGATGAACAAAAGACATACAAGGTAGGCATTTGCCAGTTGGTACAGCACCCTGCACTTGACGAGGCAACAAAGGGCTTTAAGGACGCACTTGTTGCAGAGTTCGGCGACAATGTAGTTATTGACGAGCAGAATGCTGCCGGTGATTCGGCAACATGCTCCACTATTTGCAACGGCTTTGTGGGCGACAAGGTTGACCTTATTATGGCTAACGCAACACCTGCGCTCCAGGCTGCAACTACTGCTACAACTACTATTCCGATTCTCGGCACATCCGTTACCGAGTACGGCGTAGCACTGGACATTGCCGACTTTAAGGGTACTACAGGTATCAATGTATCTGGTACATCCGACCTTGCACCCCTTGCAGACCAGGCAAAGATGGTTAAGGACCTTGTTCCCGACGCTAAGACCTGCGGTATCATCTACTGCACAGCCGAGGCTAACTCTGTATATCAGGCACAGGTTGTTTCCGAAGAGCTCAAGAAGCTGGGCATCGAGGCAAAGACATACACAGTTGCCGACACAAACGATGTTGCTTCCGTAACACAGACTGCTTGTGACGAGACAGATGTTCTCTACATTCCTACCGACAACACAATGGCATCATCAACCGGTATTATCGACCCAATTGCCACCAAGGCTAAGAAGGCTATCATCTGTGGCGAGGAGGGTATCGCTAAGGGCTGCGGCGTTGCTACACTGTCCATCAGCTACTACTCCATCGGCAAGAAGACCGGCGAGATGGCTATCGAGATTCTCAAGAACGGTGCAGACCCTGCAACAATGGAGATTGCATACGATTCTGAGCCTGTCAACAAATTTGTTAAGGAGAGATGCGACAACCTCGGCATCACAGTTCCCGACACATACCAAGAGATTGATATGACAGAGACAGAGGAATAATCAATATTACCCAATCTGAGGCGTACACCGTACGCCTCTTTTATATTATTATGATATAAGGCTTGATTTTTGCGCCGGATTTTGTTATTATACCATTATGTTTTTAGCGATTTAAAGCGAATAAGAAGGAGAAAAGAAATGGCAGAAGTTTTTGGTGGATTTTTTGCTGCCCTGCCCGGTGCTGTGGCACAGGGCCTTATTTGGGGCGTTATGGCAATAGGCGTGTTCATCACCTTTAGGGTACTGGATGTGGCAGACCTTACAGTTGACGGTACTATGAGTACCGGCGGCGCTGTTATGGTAGTATGTATGGGCAACGGACTGAATGTGTGGGTTAGTATGCTTTTGTCCGTTATTGCGGGATGTATAGCCGGCTTTGTTACCGGTATGTTCCATACCAAGTTCGGTATTCCTGCAATCCTGGCAGGTATTCTCACTCAACTGTCGTTGTACTCTATCAACCTGCGTATTTTGGGCGGCAGAGCCAATGCTCCGCTGAGCTTCCGTAACCACAACCTTATTTTCTCGTTGAATGATATTAACAAGTCATTGCTTTTGGGCGCAGTGTTTGTTGTGGTGCTTATAGTATTTTTGTACTGGCTGTTTGGCACCGAGCTTGGCCACGGCATTCGTGCAACGGGCTGTAATGAGGCTATGTCCCGTGCCAACGGCATAAATACCGACACAAACAAGGTTATCGGCCTTGTGTTATCCAACGGTATCGTGGCTCTGTCCGGCGCTATGCTGTGCCAGTATCAGGGCTTTGCCGACATCAATATGGGCCGCGGAGCAATCGTTATCGGCCTTGCTGCCGTTATTATCGGCGAGGTAATTTTTGGCAAGATATTTAAGAATTTTGCACTTCGTCTGCTGGCTGTTGCGTTGGGCGGTGTAATCTACTATGTAGTTATCACCTTTGTTCTGCGCCTTAAGATTCAGGTTGGCAGCATCGACTTTAAGTTTGACCCCAACGACCTCAAGCTGTTTACCGCTTTGGTTGTAGCGTTGTTCCTGGGCGTTCCGTTCTGGAAGGCAAAGATTGCACAAAAGAATGTGAAGAATAAGAAGGAGGTCAAGGCGTAATGTTAGAGATTAAGAATGTACACAAGACCTTTAACCCCGGCACCATTAACGAAAAAAAGGCGCTTAACGGCGTTGACCTTGTGCTTAACGAGGGCGATTTTGTTACCGTAATCGGCGGCAACGGCGCCGGAAAATCAACTATGCTCAATATGATCGCAGGCGTATATCCTGTTGACTGCGGCAATATTATCATTGACGGTGTGGATGTTACCAAGCTGCCTGAGCACAAGAGAGCAAAGTACATCGGCAGAGTGTTCCAGGACCCTATGACCGGTACTGCTGCCACAATGCAGATTGTGGAGAATTTGGCTTTGGCTTCCCGTCGGGGCAAAAAAAGGACTATTGCCCCCGGTGTAAAGCATAAGGAAAAAGAGGAGTATGTGGAACTGCTGCGCAGTCTTGACCTGGGACTGGAGAACCGACTGACCTCCAAGGTAGGTCTTTTGTCCGGTGGACAGAGACAGGCTGTTACCTTGCTTATGGCTACGTTAAAGAAGCCTAAGCTGCTGCTTTTGGATGAGCATACTGCTGCTCTGGACCCCAAGACGGCAAAGAAGGTGCTTGACCTTACCGAAAAGATTGTATCGGAAAACAACTTGACCACCATTATGATTACTCATAATATGAAGGACGCCATTAATATCGGCAACAGGCTGATTATGATGAATGAAGGCAAGATTATCTATGATGTATCCGGCGAAGAAAAGAAGGCCCTTACCACAGCGGACCTTTTGAACAAATTCAAGCTCACATCCGGCGAGGAACTGGATAACGACAGAATGCTGTTGGCTGATTAGTATGGCATTACCCCGGGACCCATTTATGCTGCTCAGCGTTGTTAATACCAAGCTGCGCGACTGTTACCCCTCTCTGGACGCTATGTGCGATGATATGGGGGAGGACAGGCAGGATATTATTATTCGCCTTAGGTCGGCAGGCTTTGAGTATGACGCCGAGAGCAATAGATTTGTGTGATTATATGAAAGAGAAAACACAGGAGTACAGTCGTAACGGTCACAGACAGCGTATGCGCAAAGCCTATTTGGAACACGGCGCCGAGCACATGGCTGACCATCAATTACTGGAATTGTATCTATCGCTGGTTATTCCCCGCCATGATGTAAAGGAGCTTTCCTATAGGTTGATGAACACCTTTGGCTCGCTGGAGGGTGTATTCAATGCGGAGCCGTGGGCGCTGCAGACAGTTGACGGTATTGGAGAAAATACGGCGGTGTTGTTGTCTTTGTTTAAGGCGATTTGCGGTCGCGTAGAGTATAACAAGCTGCACAGAACATCTGATATTATCAGTACCGAGGACGCAATTGATTACTGCAAACGGGTGCTGGCAGACGAGAGGGACGAAAAAATTGCCATTGTGTCCCTGTCCAGCAGTCTTAAGGTTATCAACTGCAGTATAGTTGCAACCGGCGGCAGCGATTTTGTGGGCGTATCGGCAAAGGATATTATGTCCGTTGTTCTTAGGGATAACGCCAGCAGAATAATACTGGCACACAATCACCCAAACGGCGACGCTTATCCGTCTGCCGCAGATTTCAACTTTACCTTGGGTGTTCTGCAAATGCTGCGCTCCATAGGTGTGCAATTTGTGGACCATATTATCGTGGGCGACGAAGATGCTGCCTCGATGCGGTGTATGGAGGACAGCAAGGATTATTTTGACTAATTATCATCTTGTTGAGAAATTTCTTGACAAGATGATTTTTTGTTGGTATAATAGCAAGGCTTGACAGATGTTGAGCAATCCTTGCGCAAGGAAATTGCGCCAATAGTCCAGAAGGAGGTGCTAAGAATGGCATTAAGAAATTACGAAATCGTTATGGTTTATTCACTTTCCAAGGGTGAAGAGGCAGTAGAGGCTCTTAAGACCAAGTTTACTGACCTTATTTCTAAGAATGGCACTCTCGGCGAAGTTGAGGAGTGGGGCAAGAGAAAGCTTGCTTACCCAATCAACTACGAAACAGAGGGTTACTATGTTCTTATTAACTTCGCTTGTGAAGAATCATTCCCTGCAGAGCTCGACCGTGTAATCAACATTACCGATGGCGTTCTCCGTTCACTCATCGTCGCTAAGGGCGAGTAACAGGAGGTCTATCTATGATTAATATGGTTGCACTTATGGGCAGACTCACTTATGAGCCGGAGCTCAAGACAACACCGTCGGGCGTATCGGTTATACGCTTCCAGATTGCTTGCGACAGATCCTACCAAAAGGCAGGGGAGGAGCGCAAGGCAGACTTTATCGACTGTGTTGCATGGAGACAGACAGCTGAATTTATCAGCAGATTTTTCCATAAGGGAAGTATGATTGCTGTGGAGGGTACACTCCAGACCAGCAATTACACCGACAAAAGCGGTAACAATCGCAAGCAGGTTGAGGTTCTTGCCAACAACGTATCATTCTGCGGCTCAAAGTCCGAATCCGGAAATGCAGCAGGTGGCTTCAGTCAGCCGGCGCCAAGTTATTCCAGCGCCGACAACAGCGATTTTGAAGAGATTGTTGACGATGACGACGACCTTCCATTCTAAGAAATTTTACTATACTCACTAAGGAGGAAAAGACCATGGCATATACTAAGGGCCCAAGAAAGAGCCGCAAAAAGGTTTGTCAGTTCTGCGTTGAGAAGGCAGAGGTTATTGATTACAAAGATGTATCCAAGCTCAGAAAGTTTGTATCAGAGAGATCAAAGATTCTCCCTCGTCGTGTAACAGGCACTTGTGCAAAGCACCAGAGAGAGCTCACTACAGCTATCAAGAGAGCTAGGCACCTTGCTCTTCTCCCATATTCATCTGACTAATATATGGCAATCAGACCTCGACATTGTTCGAGGTCTTTTTTTGTTGCAAAAATCGTGGGTTTATGTTACTATTTATTTGTGAATAATATAAAGAGGTGAAAAAATATGGTTACTAATATTACTGTTGACAATTTTGAGGCAGAGGTGCTTCGTGCCGAGGGCAAGGTACTGGTTGACTTTTGGGCAGAGTGGTGCGGACCGTGTATGATGCTGTCCCCGTTGGTTGACGAGGTTGCAGAGGAGATGGACGACATCAAGGTGTGCAAGGTCAATTGCGACGAGGCAAGAGAGATTGCCTTGCAGTACGGCATTATGTCAATTCCTACCTTGCTGGTTTTTCAGCAGGGAGAGGTTGTTAACCAATCCGTCGGCTTAATTGACAAGCAGGACATTATTAATTTAGTAAAATAAGCAAAAAAATCAGGCAGGTTTGCGATTGCATTCCTGCCGTTTTTTGTTTACTGTCCCAGCATGGACATCAGATTGCTCATAAACTCCTTGTCTTCGTCGGTTATTCTGAAGTTGGTGCGTATTTTGTTACCGTCAGGGTCGGTGATGCTGATTTCCAGCACGGAGCCCACATCAACCTTGTGCATAGTACCCACCAGGAATCTTTTTAACTTTGGGTGACGGGCGTTAAACTCTTTTACGCCGTCCTTTATTTTTAGCAACATCATTGGATTTATATTCATTTTTTGCAGCTCCTATTATTACTTTGTGTATAATACGTGGCGAAACACTACGCCGTTGATATTATGCTCGGCAAGTACACGACGGTTGTATTCTGACTTGCTGAAGGAGGGAAAATATGTGTCTGCCTGGGGACACTCATCTTGGATTTCGGTCAGGTACAGCTTGTCCGCCCGGGGCAAAAATTCTGCATATACCCTGCCGCCACCGATGATGAATACCTCGTCGCCGTCGGCGGCAGATAATGCCTCATCAGGCGTGGTTACTACGGTTGCGCCATCTGCACTGTAATCCGGGTTGGAGGAGATTACGATGTTCTTTCTGTTAGGCAGTGCCTTGGGCAGGGACTCAAATGTGCGTCTGCCCATAATTACGGTGTGGCCCGTTGTAGTGGCTTTGAAAAACTGCATATCCTCTTTATAGTGCCATATTAGGCCGTTGCCTTTGCCAAGCTCGTTGTTTTTGCCTACAGCTGCAATTATACTAATTGTCATAATATATACCTCTTACTGTGCGATAGGGAAACTGATTTTGCCCATGTGTCGGTAGTCAATCAGCTTTACATCCTTGCAGTCGCGGGAATTGTCAAATTTGAAGAAATCGTCAACCTCCGGATTCAGCCACAGCTTGGGAGCCGGTAGGTCGCCGTTGGCATCCTGACGGGCAATTTGCTCCTTGATGCCGTCTATCTGGTTAACATAGATATGGGCGTCCTTTATGCTCCAGTCCATAGTGCCCGGCTTGAGGCCGCATACCTGGGCCAGCATACACAGCAGTACTGCATATTGGGTTACATTGAACGGCAGACCCAGAGGCACATCACAGCTTCTCTGGTGTACCCAGCAGTTGAGGTATCCGTCGGTCACATCCCACTCGCTGGACCATACACAGCTGGGCAACACCGCTGTGTCCAGATAGTCATTTTGCCACAGGGTCATCAACATGCGTCTGTCCTGTGGATTGTTTTTCAGCTTATCAATCAGGTTTTGGGTCATACGGAATTTGTTGACAATATAGCCGTATGCCGTGCCGATGGTGTGGGCATATTCCTTGCCGAATTCCTTGTGTACAGCCTGCTTTACCAGATTGCCGTTTTCGTCCGGGAGCATCTGCTCCGCGTGCCATACGCCGTTTTCGTCAATTTCCCACTCGTTCCATATATTTACATCTCGCTGCTGAAGCCAGCGAACATCGTTGCTCTGTGCCTGATATATCCACAGCATCTCCAGTATAGCCTGGCGAATGAACAGCTGCTTTGTGGTAAGAATGGGGAACTCCTCCCTCAAATCGAAATGAAAGTGGTGTGAGGGTACCTTGACGGTGTTGATGCCGGTGCGATTTTTTACCTCCACGCCCTCGGATAATATCCTCCTGCAGAGGTCCAGATAATCCTTGTCCCACTTGGACATAATATCACTCCTTAATTTGCAATGTAGTGCCGATTAGTATTCTAATATAATGCTTTTGCAAAGTCAACCGAGGCGCCGATTTTGACATTTTTTGTCATTATTACCGATGAAAGAATAAGGAAAAATCTACTCATTGCACAAATTTGAGTGTTAAACTTTGGCAATTATGACGGACGGTATCGCATTGACTATTGTTGTATTATATTATATAATTTACACAAGTAAAATTATTAATAAATTATTAATAGTTTTACAAAATAAGAATTCATCGGAGGAGTATGAGATGAAATCGAAATTTATGAAAAGGATGCTTAGTATCGCATTGGCAACGCTGATTGCGACAGTGGGTCTTGTGCCTGCTGCCACGGTCTTTGCAGGCGATGGCGTAGAGGGCTACTACAACCTGCAGATTTTTTACAGCGACACCAATACCATCGTCCCCACATACGAGGAGGACGGTGAGACCGAATTCAAGCATTACCTTGTTGAGGGTGAGACCCTCCAGCTCAAGTACACCATTATCGACGGCTCGATGCCCAACAACGGCTATGTCAAGTGGTATAGCGAAGCACCGGAGCTGGTTGATGTTGACCAAACCGGTAAGGTTAAGGGCTTCGACTCATCAAAGGGTGCCGTAATCAAGGCTTGGCTCAACAATGAGGTAAGACCGACCCCTATTGTCGGCACAATTATGGCCACAATCATCGAGAAGGCGCTGTTCAATGAATATGTTGACCTGGATACCATGGATACCGAGGCTATCTGCGATTTGGTTATCGCTGCCTTTGGCTCCGAGTCCATCCTTGCCGACTATATCGAGGCATATCAGGGCGAGCTGGTGGATTCCTTGAGGAAGTATCTGGACAATATCAATTCGGACATTCACTGCCAGCTATATGACGGAACAGGCACATTGGTTGCAGACGACGAGGTTCATTTTGTCGTTACCAAGAACGAGGAGTGGTATGCCGCATTCCTGCCAAACGGTACTCATATCACCAACAAAGGCGCAATACCTACCACTCAGGCAACCGGCAATGAGGTTCAGTTGTATGCTCTCACCACACCCCAGAGATTGAACTTCGGTACTCAATATTCCGTAAAGTCCACATCAATCTTTTCCACCGGCAAGGTAGTTGCTACCGTAAGTGACGGCGGTCTGGTTAAGTTTAAGAACAAGGGTGAGGTTACCATTATGGCATCGCCTGACTCCGAGCAGGTTATCCAAAAGATTTTGGAGATGGTAAACTACTTTTACAAGCTGGAGAATACCGGCACCCTTAATACCGACAAAATTGCTAAAGTTTTGATTGAATACATGGGTCTTGATATGAACAGAGCAGTGCTGGCAGGTATTCTGGACGCTTGCTTTGCTATTTACCAAATTGTGGGCAATACTGCCGACCCGGTTCAGCTGACTGCAACAGCGGCAGAGATTCTCGCCAATCTCGTACTCCAAATGGCATATAATGATTCCATCACCTTTACCGTAGTTGATTCCCAGCCAATAACAGCCTTTGACATTGAGGGTATCACCACCGTCAAGGAAGGGGCTATGACCCAGCTGACAATAGGCAATGTGGAGCCGTCAACCGGTAACAAGAGCGACGTTGTCTGGTCATCCTCAGACCCGACCATTGCATCTGTGGATGAGCACGGTGTGGTAACCGGTCTGGACGCAGGCGGCTCTCTTGGCGAACTGTCAAAGCAGACGGTAACGATTACTGCGGTATCCACCACCAACAATGTAATCAGAACGGTGGAGGTTACCGTTACCGGCAAGACGGGTAAGTACCTGTCGGCGGTGGATATTAACGGCAAGAAAATTGTAGGCATCGGCGCAGAGGCCGACTACACCTACACGGTATATCCTCAGCGTGTTGCCGACAGCGAAAATCTGTACATAACCTGGGGTATGCAGACGGGCGTTGACGAGGACAACAATCCTGTATATGAGTGGGCAGAGGAAGGCAAGCCCGTTACCGACGGCGTAGGCACAATTAACGCCAAGGGACACTATGTTGCTGTGGGAGGAGGTAACTCCACCATAGCTGTTCAGGCTCGTACGGGATATTATTTGTCCGACGGCTCATTTTACGAGATTAGCTCAAAAACTGCCACAAAGGACGTACTCACCGGTATAGCGGTGGATAGCATAGATATTGCCGCAACCGGCGCCACCGGCTCAGGCGCGTCATTGGATACCCATAACACAATTACCATTGCCGGCAAGGATTATGAGTACTATACAGTCAACACCGGTGTGGGCGAGGCTTATTACCAGCGCGGCGCAGTTGTTACTGCCAATGTGTATCCGGCGGATGCTACCGACCCTACATTGACATGGGTGTGTGACAACAGCAACTTCAGCGTGGAGGTCAGCGAGGATACTCACACCATTACCATATCCCATAAGGCAGGCAACGAGATTGCAGAGACCTTCAATCTGTACGCCCTGTCCAGCGATGGCGATGTAAAATCCAATGTAATCACAGTATGTGTTACCCGTAATACCGCTATTGATAACAAGATTGACCAGGATTCCATTACCCTGATTAACGGCAAGGAGGCTGAGGCTACCCATACAATGAGCTTCAAGGGCTCATGGACAGGCACGGCTTATGCTTGCTACAATGCCAACTGGTATTCCTCGGACGAGGATGTATTTTCCGTTACAGGCAAGGGTAACGAAAACAGCGACGCAGTAATCCACGCCAACGATGTGGGTACGGCTACTCTGTACTGTGTATCTGCCGACGGTGGTATTACAGCCAGATGCACCGTTACCGTAAAGCCGGATAAATCCCGACTCAAGAGCATCATCAATCTTTGCGAAAAGACCATTGTGCTCCAAACTCCGGAGAATAAGGCCGACTACAAAAAATATATGAAGAAGCTGGATTTGGCATATTCCGTATATTACGAGCAGGATATGGCGTCCCAGCTGACGGTTGACACCTATGCAGACGCATTGTTGCAGGCATTCATCAAGGTGGGCGGATTTGTAGGTATCAGCCGTGTGGATGTTCGCGGCACCAACGATACAGTACTCAAGAACAACAGAGTGACTGTCAGCGTGGGCTCCACTACCAGCTACAAGAATTACAGCTATGACTTTAACTACGATGCATTCCCGGCGTCAGCTATGTACAGCAGCGTTGAGTGGACCAGCTCCACCGGCGACATCGCCGTTGACAAGAACGGCGTGTGCACTCCTACTGTCAACGACCCATGCACCGCGGTAATCACTTGTACTATTACCGACTACAGCGGCAACAAGGTTTCCGACAGCGCGACAGTATCCTTTGCCAGAACTCAAGCAACAGGAGTGACTCTGGATACTACCGACATTCCGTTGGGCAAGATTGGCGAAACCGCAACCCTGACACCTACTGTCAGTCCTGTCAATGTGCTGGGCAACTCAACTGCCTCTGTGCAGAATGTTGAGTGGTATTCCACCAACCCGGCAATTGCATCTGTGGATAATAACGGCGTAGTTACATTCAATTACGGCGGCGACTGTGTTATCGTATGTACCACCGCCGACGGCGGATATACGGCAGAGTGTACTGTACATGTTGTTACCAATTACAGCAAGCTGCAGTTACTGGTAAATCAGTACACAGACCTGAATTTGAACAAGGACAGTTATTATCCGGAGACCTGGGAGGTATATGAGCAGGCTATGACTGATGCAACCGATATGCTCAGCCACAGAACATATACCCAGGTACAGGTTGACGATATGTACAATCGACTGGAGAGCGCATTCAACGGACTGAAGAAGTATGTGTTCATAAAGAATGTAGAGCTTTACCTTGACGGCGAGGCAACATCCGAGTTCTATCAGTATGACCTGTCCCTGCTCAAGGACGGCCTTAGCTACAAGAATGCCGTACTTGACCTGAATGTCAGACTTTATCCAAACAATGCAACCTACACGGCAGTAAGGTGGGAGTCATCCACGGACGCGATTTCTGTTACCACGGACGGCAAGTGCTCACCAACCTCCAACAATTCCTGCTACGGCAGTATCACCTGTACGGTTGTGGATCACTTCGGTCAGGAGTTTACAGACAGCGTTTGGGTATCATTCTCATACTTTCCGGTAACGGGAGTAATACTCAGCGAGGATTCAATATCCGGCGAGATTGGCACAACCTACAAGCTTAATGTTACTATTGAGCCAACCGGTACATCATTGAACCATGTGGGTGCAGCCGCAATCCAGGATTATTACTGGGAGAGCGACGACCCGAATATCGCTACTGTTGACGAGAACGGCGTTGTTACATTCCGCAGCGCAGGCTCTACCTTTGTTCGTTGCGTATCCTACGACGGCGGTATCAGCGGCCAGTGCGCAGTATCGTCTGCAGGCGACCGTACAGCTCTAAAGGCCGCATTGAGTCAATACAAGGATGTGGACTACACCCAGTACCAGTACGAATATGCTATGGCATTTGTTTCTGCCTATGCCGACGCTCAGGATGTACTCACCGATATGACCAAGACCCAGGACCAGATTGACGAAGCGACAGAACAGCTGACCTCCGCAGGCGAAGCGTTGCTGGCACATCCAAATATTGCGGTAGAAAATATCGCTATATCTTACACCACAACCAAGAAGCCGTTGACAGGCTCATCTTCAACAGTAGCTACCGGCACCGTGGCCGGCAATAATGCCCTGTCGGTAAATCTTGATGACGGTAACTATAGCAATTATAACAACTACAACTGGGTAGTGCTGACTCCTTCTGTGGAGCCAAGCAACGCAATGTATAAGAGCATTGAGTGGAGAGTTGACGCTGTCAGCAATATGGACACAGCCATTAACGGCGATTCCGTCCAGCTGACACCTAAGAAAAAGGCGAGCGCCGGCTACGCAAGAGTGACCGTTATCACCACCGATTATTTTGACAGAACTGTGTCACGCACGGTGGATGTTGTATTGGCAGATGTTACCTGTACAGGACTTAATGTTGCCGACACCAATATCACAATGCTGGCAACCGACGCACCTCGCCAGATTGATTATTCCGTTGAGGGCGAGCCCGATTTGGATACAGTAGAATTTGTGTCATCAAATCCAAATGTTGTTACCGTAAACAGCACGGGAGTACTGACTCCGGTGGATAAGGGCAGCGCTACTGTTACAGCCACCACCTTGGACGGCGGATACAGCAAAAAGATTTTTGTGGAGGTACAGACGGACTTTTCTGTATTGGCAAGCAAGGTTAAGACCTACGGTGACCACCTCAACAGCATAGCCGACTACACCTACACAGAGGACACCCTGTCCGTGCTTACACAGGAGATTGCGGATTCCGATGTTATAGTTAAGGAGGGCAAGGCTACTCAGGCAGAGGTTAATCAGCATATTGCCGCCATAGACGCAGCCTACGCAGGACTGATTAAGTATGTTCCTACCACAGGTGTGGACATTACTTACCAAAAGAGCGACAATATAACCACTCCGAATCCCGGCTATATTCGTTATACCGGCGCAGCTCTCAATAACTGCGAGATTGTACTGAAGGCCAACGAGCTGCCGGCACAGAGTGTTTACACCGACATCAAGTGGGAGTCGGACAACGAGAATATCACCGTTTCCAACCGCGGTGTTGTAACTAATAATACGGCAAACGCAGGCGTTGCAAGAATTACCTGCACAGTAACCAATATCAACGATGAGACCTACAGCAAGACGGTAAATGTATCATTTGTCAGATTCGGCGTTACAGGTGTAACCTTTGAGGACGAGATGATATTCGGCGCACCTGCCGAGGTTAAGCCGGTTAAGGTAAATTTAGGCCTTAGCAGCTTGGCTGTAAAAGGCACTTGTGTAAAGGATTGTATTTACACCTCATCCGACGAGAGTGTGGCTACTGTTGACGAGTCCGGCAATGTTACATTCCTGACCCAGGGCACATCGGTAATTACCGTTACTGCCAAGGACGGCGGCTATGTGGGCACAATCAATGCGTACACCACATGGGATACAGGCGCCCTGCAGGAGGCAATCGCTCAGGCAGAGCTGATTACCTATACGGATTATGAGTATCAGTACGGTACAGCCTTCAACAACGCATACTTGGCTGCCAAGGATGTGTACGCCAATGTGTACGCAACCCAGGACGAAATCAATGAGGCATGCACCAATTTGCAGGAGGCTATGACCGACCTGGAGGGACACCCCTTCATTCCTGCAAAGATTACCTTCAAGACCGGCAGCATCACATTGATAAAGGACAATGCCTATGCCGTGGATGCAAATAACCGAATCAATGTCAGATATGTTGTGAATGCCGACGCTATGTACAAGAGCATCACTCTTTCCATAATGGACAATCCGGACGCAACATATTCAGCAAGCGGTACCTCAATGACCATCACCAGAAATACAGACAGCAACCTGAAAGTTACTGTTATGGCGACGGTAGTGGATACCTATGACAGAGAGACGGTAACATGGCTGCCTATCAACCTGGTAGATAATGTAATCAACATCAGCTCTATCGGTCTTACTTGTGACGGCACCGCAGTCGAAGGTACTGTAACCAAGACCGGTTATAATCTTACTTACTCAGACTTTGACGGTATCCAGATGGGATATGTAACAAATCCTGCAAATGCAACCGAGCCCACATCTGTTAAGTGGACATCTTCTGCATCCGAGTATGTTACCATTGATTCCAACGGCAAGGTTGCGCTGACCCTAAAGGGCAGGGCAAAGGCAATCAATGTATCCAATATTACTTGTACCGTAACCAATAATGACGGCAGTACGGTTACCTGTGGAATACAGTTGGTTATCTCGCGTAGGGAGAGTGTATAGTATGAAGCATATAAAAAAATACATATCCTCACTTTTGGCAATCAGTATGGTGGCCGGCAGTCTCACAGTGGGACTGCTGGCATACGGCGCTGACGCTGTGGCTATTGATTCTGCCAATTTTCCCGACAAGAACTGGCGCACTGTAGTCAGCAACGAATATGATGGCGACGGAGACGGATTTTTGTCCCTGGACGAGAGACAGACCACCGAAATCAGTCTTAGCGCCCTGTTGGAGAATTACTGCGGCGAAACGGCAGAAATATATGACCTTGCCGGTATAGAGTATTTTTCCAACCTTAAGAGGTTGTACTGTGGCGGCGTAGGACTGGAGTCGTTGGATGTATCCGGACTCGGCAATCTGGCTCAACTTACCTGCCAGGGCAACAATATGACAACCCTGACCCTGGGTACACAGAGCAATTTGACCTGGCTCAATTGCGCAAGTAATGAGTTGACTGCTCTGGATGTCAGCGGCTGTACTGCCCTGACCAGACTCAATTGCCAAATAAACAATCTTAAGTCATTGGACGCTACTGCCTGTGTTAATTTGGAAGAGCTGTTTTGTCAGCAAAACGAGTTAACCGAAATCAATATTCGCGGTCTTACAGCGTTGCAGACAATATACTGCGCCAACAACCATTTGTGGGAGCTGGATTTGTCAACAAATTCCGGATTACAGGAGGTCACAGCCTATATGCTGGACAACCAAACTGTTGATGCGGTGGCAGAGGTCGAGGGCAGCGAGATTTCTATTGCCCATGACTTTATTCGCGAGGACCGTATTGTTTCAACCTCATTTGATGAGGGCGAGGGCAACAACAAGGTTTCCGGCTTTAGCGCAGGATATTTTGTCACTCACGACCCGGAAAAAATTCTGGATGGAGTGGACTACAAGTATTATACAGGCAACACCGGTGCCGATAATATGAGCGTACATATCAATGTTTCCCGTGGGTTCCATGTGGTCAGATATTACATGGACGATACTATGACCACCTTGTATGACAGTCAGGTGGTGCTTTCCGGCGAAAATGCTGTTGCGCCGGAGATTACCGAGGCCCCCGCCTGCAAGACCTTTGCAGGATGGTCACAGGAGGCAAATGGTGTAACCGCAGATATGAACATATATGCTCTGTGGGACGCTAAGCATAATTTTGTATTCGTAACCTTTAAGCACGGTCAGGTACAGGTTAAGTGTGCCGATTGCCAGATCGAGGACACCTTGGACTTTATGGACTCTTTTGGTGCGTCACGGGGCGACTCAAATTATATGGAGGAGCTGGATGTAGTCACAGACGGATTTATTAACGCCAAGGATTATGCAAAGCTCTCCAAGGATTACCGATACAGTTAATTATGTAAATATATGTAAATAATATATAAAGAGGCTTAACGGCCTCTTTATTTTTTGCTTATTTTTATGACTGAACAATACAAAATGAGCAAATATGCGCACAGACCGTTCTATATTGTTGCTATATGCACAAAGAAAACAAGGTGTTTTGGTGGTTATTTACGAGAATTGTTGCTCACTATTGACTGAATGTGAGCGATATTGTACAATTTGGGTAAAGGAAGGCATTGGGTGATCACAAATGTTAACACAGGACAGAAGAACACAAATTATTGAGTTGCTACGACAAAGAGGCTCGGCAACGGTAACCGAGCTGGCAGAAAAATTTGACACCAGTGAGTCCACCATCAGGCGTGACCTGGTGGCGCTGGCACAGCTGGGCAGGGTGAACAAGGTGCACGGAGGTGCAACGGTATCCCACCAGGAATTTTTGCCAAAGGAAAACAATATGGAGCAAAAAGCACTGCTTAACATTGCCGAAAAGACCGCAGTAGCCAAATATGCAGCCACCCAGATTGAAGACAGTGATTTTGTGTTTATCGACGCAGGCACCACTACATATCTGATGACAAAATATATAGAGAACAGCGGCGCAACATTTGTTACCAACGGCATTGCTCACGCCAAGGAGCTGGCGTCGAAGGGCTGCAGAGTTTTTGTTATCGGCGGAGAACTAAAGAGTACCACAGAGGCAATCATCGGTCTTGTGGCTGCCACTAATTTGCAAAAATACAATTTCAGCAAGGCTTTTATCGGCAGCAACGGAGTCAGCGACAAGCAGGGATTTACCACTCCGGACACCGAGGAGGCAATGCTTAAGGCGGTGGCTATGGAACGCAGCTTTGTGTCATACGTGTTGTGCGACCATACCAAATTCGGCATGGTTACGGCAGTATCCTTTGCTCCAATAGACAGCGCGTGCATAGTATGTGATTATTGTCCCGATGATAAGCTTAAGGAAAAGACTATAATCAAAGAGGTGTTGTAGTATGGTATATACAGTTACATTAAATCCGGCGCTGGATTATGTGATGCATGTGGAAAAGCTGAGGTATGACGACATTAACCGTACCACCGCAGAGGAGATATACTACGGCGGCAAGGGCATAAATGTATCGGTTATACTTTCTCGATTGGGAATAAAAAATACGGCGTTGGGATTCCTGGCAGGGTTTACCGGCAAGGAATTGGAAAAAATGTTGATTAATGACGGAATTAATTGTGATTTTAATTATCTAAAATCCGGTAACACTAGAATTAATGTAAAGATTAAGGCAGACACTCAGCTTGATATTAATGCCAACGGTCCCCACATAAACAGCGCAGACATTGAGGCTCTTCTATCAAAACTGGAGGGCATACAGTCGGGGGACTATCTTGTGCTGGCAGGCTCAATTCCTGCCAATCTGCCGGATGATATTTACCGACGCATACTGTTACGAGTTGCTGACAGAGGAGTTAATGTTGCGGTGGACGCAACAGGTGACCTACTGATGAATGTGCTGCAGTACAAGCCGTTTTTGGTAAAGCCGAATCATCACGAGCTGGGCGACCTGTTCGGTACTACAGTGGATACCGACGAGGATATTGTCAGATATGCAAAAAGGCTGCAGGATATGGGTGCGGTAAATGTGCTGGTATCCCGAGCCTCAAAGGGCGCAATGCTGATAGATGAATACGGCAACAGCCACAGTATAGGAGTAGCACCCGGCGAACTTGTTAATTCCGTGGGATGTGGGGATAGTATGGTAGCCGGTTTTTTGGCAGGGTATATAGAAAAAAATGACTATTCCTATGCCCTGAAGCTGGGCTCTGCCTGTGGCAACGCCACCGCATTCAGCCCGGAGCTGGCAACAAAGGACGAAATTATTGCTGTGCTTAAAAACGGCTTTAATGAGTAATAAAAATATTATTAGGAGGAATTAATATGAGGATAATAGACTTGCTGAAAAGAGATGCAATTGAGCTTAACACCTCGGTTGCCTCAAAGGGCGAAGCTATCGACAAATTGGTATTGCTGCACGACGCTGTGGGCAATCTGGCAGATGTTGATGCCTACAAGCAGTCCATTCTTGCCCGTGAGGAGCAGGGCACAACCGCTATCGGCGAGGGAATTGCAGTACCTCATGCCAAGTCGGATAGCGTAAAGGTGCCGGGCCTTTCTGCAATAACAGTACCCGCCGGAGTAGATTATAACGCACCGGACGGAAAGGCATCCGATATTTTGTTTATGATTGCGGCACCTATGGATGGGGATATGCACCTGGAAATACTGTCCCGATTGATGGTTATGCTTATGGAGCCGGAATTCTGCAATGCCTTGAGAGAGGCAAAAACTCCGGAGGAGTTCCTTAGTATTATTGACGCTAAGGAGAGGGAAAAGTATCCTGATGAGCCAAGGGTGGAATCTGCCGTAAAGCAGGTATACAGAATCCTGGCAGTTACGGCGTGTCCCACCGGTATTGCACACACATATATGGCTGCCGAGGCTTTGGAGAAGGCCGGAAAAGAGATGGGCTATCTTTTAAAGGCCGAGACGAACGGCTCCGGCGGTGCAAAGAATGTGCTTACCAAGCAGGAGATTGCTCAGTGCGACGGTATTATTATAGCGGCTGACAAAAATGTGGATATGGCTCGTTTTGACGGCAAGCCTGTGGTAAAGGCGTCGGTATCTGCCGGCATAAATAAACCCCAAGAGCTTATCCAAAAGATTGTTGACGGCAAGGCCGCAGTTTACCACTCGGAGGGTGGCAAGGCAGAGATTGCCGACGATGACGAAAAGGAGACCTTCGGTCACAAACTGTACAAGCATCTGATGAATGGTGTATCCCACATGCTGCCATTCGTTGTAGGCGGAGGTATCCTGATTGCATTAGGCTTTTTGATTGACACAATTGCAGGCAACGCAAATGTGGGCGGTACATTCGGCTTTACAAGTCACGCCGCCGCCGTACCGTTTTGGATTGGCAAGGTCGCATTCGCATTTATGCTGCCGATTTTGTCGGGATATATAGCAGAGTCAATTGCTGACCGCCCCGGTCTTCTGCCGGGTATGCTGGGCGGTATGATTGCCGCCAACGGCTACACATTTCCTGCTTTTTTTGAGAACAATGACATCAAGGGCGACGGCTCCGCCGTATCGGGATTCCTGGGTGCATTGCTGGCAGGCTTTCTTGCAGGTATCGTGATTAATTTGTTAAAAAAAGCGTTCTCTTGGATTCCGGAGGCAATGGACGGTATAAAGCCGGTGTTCCTGTATCCGCTGTTCGGCGCCTTTATCGTAGGTGCGATTATGTGCTTGATAAACCCGGCAATCGGCGCTCTCAATACAATGCTTGCCAACTTCCTCAGCTCCATGGGCTCTGTCAGCAAATTACTGCTGTCCGTTGTGCTGGCGGCAATGATGGCTACGGATATGGGCGGCCCGTTCAATAAAGCTGCCTATGTGTTTGGTACTGCCGCAATTACCAGCGGCGACACATGGATTATGGCTGCCGTTATGATTGGCGGTATGGTGCCTCCTATTGCAATCGCAATTTCTACTATGATTAGCAAAAGCAAGTGGACCGACGAGGAGCGCAAGAACGGTCCCGTAAACTATCTGATGGGTCTGTGCTTTATCACCGAAGGGGCAATCCCTTACGCTGCCGCTGACCCGCTTAGAGTTATCCCGTCCTGTATGGTGGGCTCTGCTGTTGCAGGAGCGCTGACATCAATATTCAATGTTGCTTGCCCTGCACCCCACGGCGGAATATTCACCTTTATCGTATGCGACAACCCACTGCTCTATGTAGTAGCACTGCTGGCAGGCTCAGTAGTAGGTGCGTTTATGCTTGCTATACTGAAAAAGGACAGAACAAAGGCTTAATTGACCGATAATAACAGGGGCGACCTTTGTCGCCCCAAGGATAATATGAGAGAGGTATATAATATGGTATCAAAGAGCTTTACAATCAAAAACAAAATGGGCTTCCACATGCGACCAGCAAACCTGTTTGTAACAAAGATGACCACTTTTCAGAGTGATGTGTTCATATTGTTCGGCGAAAAGAGAATTAACGGCAAGAGCATTATGAATATTATGGCTGCCTGTATTAAGTACGGCAGCGATATTACTGTGGAATGTCAGGGTTCCGACGAAAAAGAAATGCTGGCGGCAGCTTCCGAAATGATAGAGTCGGGCTTTGGAGAGGAATAACATTACGAGGTAACTATTATGCTAAAGGGAATTGGCGCATCACAGGGTTACGGCATTGGTAATGCTGTGATAATCAGGGACATAAATCTGGATTATTCTGCAGTAAAGTATTCTACAGCCGAAAAGGAAAAGGCCAGACTGCGCAAGGCGGTTGACGAATATATTGCCGAAACCGATGCCTTGACACAGGAATTAAAGAAGAATGCCGGTGACCATGAGGCCGAGATTTTGCAGGGCCATATTGTGATGCTGCAGGACCCGTTCATGCTGTCACAGATGGAGGACAATATTGACGGCGGTGCTGTGGCAGAGGCCGGTGTGGACGCTGTTTGCAATATGTTCATTGATGTTTTCTCCGGCGCGGACGACCAGCTGACCCGTCAGCGTGCCTCGGATGTAAGGGATATTCGCGACAGTCTGCTGCGGTTGCTGTTGGGAGTGCAGAGTGTGGATATATCTGCCGTGCCAATGGGCTCAATACTTGTTGCCAAGGACTTTACCCCATCTATGACCTCCCAAATCAATAAGGACAATGTTGTGGGTATCGTCACGGAGATTGGCGGCGTAACCAGTCATAGCGCAATACTTGCCAGAGCAATGGGAATCCCTGCTGTGCTGTCGGTTCCTAATGCAGTAGACAAGTTGATTGACGGCTGTGAGCTGATAGTGGACGGATTTAAGGGCAAGGTAATTGTGGAGCCCTCCGTTGACGAGTTGTCCCTGTATGCCGGCAAGCAGAGAGTGTTTATTGAAGAAAAGGAGAGCCTGACAGAGTATTTTAACAGAGAGGCTGTTACCCGGTCGGGAGTAAAAAAGAAGGTGTACGGTAACATTGGCAATCCGGAGGACGCCCAAAATGTTATACAGAACGGCGGCGAGGGTATCGGCCTGTTTCGTACAGAGTTTTTGTTTATGGGCAGGGACAGTCTGCCCACCGAGGACGAGCAATATGAGGCGTATTCTACTGTAGCAAGAGCAATGGACGGAAAAGAAATTATTATCCGTACATTGGACATTGGCGGAGATAAGGCGATAGACTATTTGGATATTGCCAAGGAGGACAATCCGTTTTTGGGTCATAGGGGTATCAGATACTGCCTTGACCATCCGGAGTTATTCAAGACACAGCTCAGAGCCATATTGCGTGCGGCAGTCCTCGGGAATATAAAGATTATGTTCCCGCTGGTAACCACTGTGGAGGAGGTCAGGTCTGCAGCAGCCGTTGTGGATGAGTGCAAGACGGAGCTGGCAAATGCCGGTATGAGATATGCCGATGTACAGCTGGGCGTTATGATAGAAACTCCGTCTGCCGCACTTATATCCGACCTGCTGGCAAAGGAGGTAGATTTTTTCTCCATCGGTACAAACGACCTTACAGGCTACACAATGGCTGTGGACCGCGGCAACACTGCTGTGGCGCATCTGTACGACGCTATGCAGCCGTCGGTTCTGCGTGCTATTGAGATGACTATTAAAAACGGCAAGGCAGCCGGTATTTCGGTGGGTATGTGCGGCGAGGCTGCTGCCGACCCTGAACTGTTGCCCATGCTGGTGGAGTGGGGACTGGATGAATTTTCTGTAACCCCGTCATCAATCCCGGCTACCAAGCGCAGTATTTGTCAATGTAAATAATTGTTTTGCTCCACCCAAGACGGGTGGAGCTTTTGCTCTAATTAAAGGGACAGAAGAATTTGGACTTATTCGGCTTTTGTGCATATTTTTGCAAAAATAAATTTATTTGCCGGTTTTTAGGTCCAAATATACATTAAAAGTGAATATAATCCCGTTTTTCGGCCTAATTATGGAAGGACTTCTTGGTAAGGACTTCTGTGATTAGGCTTTTTTGCTGAAGGGAGATTGAGTTTTATGGCAAGGAGAAAGCGCAGTATTGACGACCAAATTAAGGAGGGCTTGACGGCATTGGCATTTGGGGATGTCAGCGATGCAGTCAGTCTGCTGTTTATGACTGACGAGCAGATTATCGCAAGCTTAGGCAAGCTGAATTTGATTAATGTCAGCGAGATAAAGCGACCTCGGGGCGGTGGTATGGAAATCAAGTTTTTTGACCGTATCAAGGCCTGCGAGGGATTGGCTCGGTATCGGTCCGGCAGCAATGACAGCGGGCTTAGCTTTTTTGCCGCCCTGGAAAAGGGAGCGCAAAATATGGCGCAGAGTGATAGCGATGATTGAGTTTTCTGCATTTTCGCCAAAGCAGATGACAGCCCTGACCTGGTGGTGTCGCACCAGTCCCTATGCCGACAGGAACGGTCTGATATGCGACGGTGCCGTGCGCAGCGGCAAGACGCTGTGTATGTCCCTGTCCTTTGTATCATGGGCGTTTTACAATTTCGGTGATACATCCTTTGCGCTGTGTGGCAAGACAATCACCTCTCTGAGACGGAATGTGGTTACACCCATGGTACCAATATTGACCGGTCTTGGCTTTTCTGTCAGCGAGAGGATAAGTCGAAATTATCTGGAAATCAAAAAGGGCAATGTAAAAAACAGATTTTATCTGTTTGGCGGCAGGGACGAGAGCTCTGCATCGCTTATTCAGGGTATGACCCTGGGAGGTGTCCTATTTGACGAGGTTGCGCTGATGCCGCGTTCCTTTGTGGAGCAGGCGCTGGCAAGATGCTCTCTGGACGGCTCACGATTTTGGTTCAACTGCAATCCGGAGCACCCATTTCATTGGTTTTATAATGAGTGGATAAAAAAGGCTGACGAAAAGGGTATGCTCTATCTCCATTTTACCATGAACGACAATCCATCCCTATCGGCAGAAATAAAAGCCCGATACAAAAATCTATATTCAGGTGCATTCTATCGGCGATTTATCGAGGGCAAGTGGGTGGCTGCCGACGGACTTGTGTACCCTATGTTTGACGGCGAGCGACATATCCGCAGCGCCGAGGACTATACCCAATATTATCTGTCCTGTGATTATGGCACGGTCAATCCGTTTTCGTTGGGACTGTGGGGCAAATCGGGTGACAAGTGGTATCGCATAGATGAGTACTATCATTCCTCCCGTGACAGGGGTGTGCAATTGACGGACGAGGAATACTATGCTCAGCTAAAGGCCTTGGCAGGGGACAGAGCTGTTACCGCGCTGATAATTGACCCGTCGGCTGCCTCTTTTATTGAGACGGTACGCAGGCATGGGGAATACAGGATTATCAAGGCGGACAACGATGTGCTCAAGGGCATCAACCGAGTGTGCCAGGCTCTCAAGGACGAGGAGTTCTATATTGCCCCATGCTGTACCGATACCATCAGGGAATTCTCTGTTTATCGCTGGGACAACGACATAAAGCGAGATGCACCAAAAAAGGAAAATGACCACGCAATGGACGACATCAGATACTTTGTCCAAACTGTTATTGACGGGGACAGAGATGACTGTTCGTTTTCTATTGCAGTAGAAAGGAAGTGAAGCCTTGGGCATATTAAGACGAGATAAAAAGAGCGACGCTCCAAAAAACACCTCCAGCGTGCAGACCTGTACCCTAAATGCTCATCCCTTTTATCTTATGAACGGGTACACGCCGTTGGCTGATGTAAACAATCGGGTATATGCTTCTTTGCGTGAGGGCGTGCCTATTATCGACAGCGCCATCAACAAGATTGTTCGCCTTATGGGCGGATTCAGATTTGTTACCGGCGACGATGTTCTGGATGACCGTATAAACAGTTTTTTTGATTCGGTTACCGTCGGCGGCAATCAGCAGGGACTGCAGACCTTTGTGGATAACTATATGGCACAGTTGCTGACCTACGGCACAGCTATCGGCGAGATGCTGGTGGACGGCGACTGCTTTTATGGGCTGTATAACGCCGGCTTAGATAATATTGATGTCAAGCGCGGCGTTGGGCTGGAGCTGGAATTTTTTAACACCGGCACAGGTACCCCTGTTCAAATACAGGACAAGAGCAAATTACTGTTTTCGGTAATCAATCCGGAGCCGGGCAAAATACTGGGCACCAGCTTGCTTAGGGGATTGCCCTTTGTCAGCGATATTTTGCTGACTATATATAACACCATAGGCACCAATTGGGAGCGTGTGGGCAATCTGCGGTATGCCGTGACCTACAAGCCCCAGAACGACGCAACGGACAAGGCGTTTGCAAAGGAGAGAGCCAACCAAATGGCATCGGCATGGAAGGACGCCATGAGCAGCAAGGACGCCGTAAAGGACTTTGTGGCAGTGGGTGATGTAAAGGTCAGCGTTATCGGCGCCGACAATCAGGTTTTGGACAGCGAAATTCCTGTACGCCAAATGCTGGAGCAAATCATTGCCAAGACCGGACTTATGCCATATATGTTCGGACTCAGCTGGTCTTCTACAGAGAGGATGAGCCAGCAGCAGGCGGACATACTCACCACAGAATTGTGGGCTTACAGGAGGGTAATCACTCCTGTGCTTTGCAGGATAGCCACGGCGTACCTGGATACCGTAGGATATTACGGCAATGTGGATGTGCTGTGGGACGAGATTACTTTGCAGGATGCTACAGAGCAGGCTCAAGCAAGACTTTACAATGCCGAGGCAGACAAAATTATTAAGGAGGCAGAAGAATGAGCAATAGTCTAATCCAAAAGAGTGTTGCAACACCGGAGGATATGCAGCTGATAAGCGCTTATGCTCGCAGAGAGCTGGCACCGGAGGAGGTATATATCTTCAGCGTCAGCCTGTGCAACAATGATATTGACCGTGACTACGAGCGTTTTTCCGTAGAGGCGTTGGAGCAGCTGGCACCTATGTTTGTGGGCAAGACAGGCATAAGCGACCACTCCATGCGCAGCGCGGACCAGAGAGCGAGAATATTCGATACCTATGTGGAAAAGCAGAAGGGCAGGCTTACCGCTGACGGACAGCCGCTTTACTGCCTTATGGCAAGAGTGTATATGCTGAACAATGATGCCAATCGCGGACTAATTGACGATATTGATGCCGGTATAAAAAAGGAGGTATCCGTGTCTTGTTCGATGGCAGGGGCTGTATGCTCCGTTTGCGGCGAGGACCACAGAACCTCTCACTGCAGCCATATTAAGGGCAAAAAGTACGGCAACAAGGTGTGCCACACAATTTTGTCCCAGCCCACAGATGCGTACGAGTTCAGTTTTGTTGCTGTACCTGCCCAGCGAGAGGCAGGGGTAACAAAGTCGTTCGGTATTAAGGAGGATGTAGATATGGACGAGATTATCAAGTCAATGGACTTATGTGACAGCGAGCTGACTATTACCAAATCCCAGGCTATGGAATTGTCATCGTATATTGACGGCCTTCGTCAGGATGCGCTCCTGGGAGAGGAGTACAAAAAGCAGTTGGCAAAGGAGGTAGTTGCTTTGTTTGGCAACGCCTTTCCGTCCATGGACAAAAAGCTGTTTGGCTCAATAACAGCAGTTATGACAACTGACGAGCTATTGGGATTCCGTGACGGTATGAAAAAAGCCGGAGCAAAAGCATCAATGTCTCCACAGCTGCTGCCACAGGAAAAGACAGAAAACAACAACTATTCAGAGTTTAAAATTTAGGAGGAATAATTATGATTTCATACAAGGGATACGATGCACAGGTTATCACTATGCCAAAATCAAGTGCCGATATTAAGCCCGGCGATGCAGTAACCATTGCCCAGGACGGCTCAGTTGTTTTGGCAACAAACAGCCAAAACATTATTGGCATTTGTACTACCGTAAGAGGCGAATATATCGGCGTTCAAACCGAGGGCTATGTTGAGGCTCGTTATGTGAGCACAGCGCCTAAATGCGGATTTGTTGAATTTATCGGCGACGGCAAGGGCGCTGTACAGATTGCGGCAACCTCTGCTCAAAAGGGTGTGTTCAGCAAGGTGCTGACAGTAGATACGGCCAATAAGACCGTCGGTTTTATTCTTTAATTATTCACGAGGAGGAATTTTAATATGTCATACGATAACATAAGATTGGACAAGGGTCTTTACACCTCATCAAAGGGCTTTAATGCGGCTCTTGAGGATATTGACCCATCCGAAAACTACAAGGGTACAGAGCTTGAGGGTCTGGATGCATATCAGCGCCAGCTGAAGAGATTCGACATCAAGGTGTCGGGTGCAAATTCTGACCCGGTATCAAAGTTTTTTGCTACCACTGATTCTGCAGCGCTTTTTCCGGAGTATATTTCCCGTGCGGTACGCCAGGGTATTAATGAGTCAAATATTGTGGAACAGATTGTTGCCAGCGTAACAAAGGTGGATTCTCTGGATTATCGTGCTATCGAGAGTGTCAGCAACGAAAGCCCAAATGCCGACGATGTAATTATTGAGGGCGCATTCATTCCCGAAACCACAATTAAAACAAAGGAAACCCTGACCCCTCTGTACAAGCGAGGCAGAATGCTCACAGCCTCATACGAGGCAATCAAATCACAAAAGCTGGACATCTTTACCGTAGCGCTAAAGCAAATCGGCGAATTCATTTCCGCATGTCAGCTCAGGGATTGCGTAAGGTCAATGCTGACGGACGATGTTGAGATTATGAATTTTGAGGATGCCGAAAAGGGCGTTCAGTACACCGACCTTGTTAAGCTTTGGAACTCATTCAATCCGTACAATATGTCCACTATGCTGGTTGATTCACAGACTATGGCCAATCTTCTCAACCTTTCCGAATTTAAGGACGCAAGAGCCGGTCAGACATTCCACGGAACAGGAGCGCCGATTACGCCTATGGGCTCGCAGGTGCTGTGCGTACCGATGGTATCCGGTCAATCAATTATGGCATTGGACAAGAGATATGCGGTTGAGATGGTACAGTTCGGCGATATTGTTACCGACTTTGACCGCCTTATTGACCGTCAGCTGGAGAGAGCCTCCGTCACTTCTACAGTAGGATTTTCTCCAATCTTTACCGATGCTATCAAGGTAATGAACTGATTTGGCGAAAGGATGATAGTGTGATTACAAAGGATAAGGTGCTGGATATACTGTTAGCCATGAGCGCTATGTCCCGGCAGGAGCTGGAGCAGTATGCTCCGATTCTGGACAAGAACTATGACCTATTAATTCAGGGGGTCGAGCTTTGCTCCGCCGGTGATGAGTCACGCTACGGATACTATATAGCAGCCAAGACCAATTACGAGATTGCACTAATCAAGTCATCGGGTGCCACCGTATCCACATTTAAGGCAGGGGATGTGATGCTTGCCGAAAACGACAATCACTCTCTTGCCAAGGAGATATACCTTTCTGCTCTGGCAGATGTAGGGGATTTGGTCAGGGACGAGCAATTTGCATTTATGGATGTATAGGAGGCGCGATATGAAGATTGATATGAGCGACATTATTGCCGGACAGCTGGCAAAATGCGGCAGAACCTGTACCATAACAAAGGCGGACGGCACCGTGGAGACGGTAGGGGCTGTTATTCAGCAGGTATGGCGCCGACTGAAGTCCAAATTTGAATCGACCACCACTAGATTGGGCGGCGCATATACCGATTACTATTTATATTACGGCCCTGCCGGCTGTGATATAACCCAACTTACCCAGGCAGATATATTTGAGTCCGACGGCAAAAAATTCTACTTTGTGCGCAGTGACAGAGTACTGGTTGGGGATACGGTGCAATTCTACTCCGGTGTGCTGAAATTGATATATGAGGGTGACAGCGATGTATTTGGATAGACATATTGATGACCTACAGCACAAGCTGTCCCAATGTCCTCAGCTGCAGGACGCCTCTGTTATCAAGGCTTATCCCTATGCTATCAAGCCTACGGCTCTGGACCGCATTGTCATTACACTATCACCGGGCGGCGTTAATTGTGACAATGTGGAGCTGGGCGGCAATGTGATGTATGGCAGGTACGATATTGACGCGCATTTTTTTGTGCCGCATAAGATGGGCTCACCGGTGGCTACCGATATTGTGTCAAGGTTTTTGCGCAACTGTGTTGACAATAGCGTGCAGGGAATACGCCTGACCCAGATTGATTGTGATGACCTGTTGCGATGCTATACCGCCAAGTGCGCGCTCACATACTACGACCGACTTGAGTTTGGAGATGACAGTGATGAACGATAACGACAGTTACACCGTATCCCAGGATGTCAGCGACTACATAATGCTGGACTCCAGACGATACGACAAATAATTAAGGAGGTAAACTATGCAATATATCAAGCTATGCTACAAGGGACTGGTGCTGGACGCCAATCCCTCCAGTATTCAAATTAACAAGAGCAAGAAGATAAGCAAACAAGTGGTACCCTTTGGCAGTACAAAGGCTCAGGAAATCAGTATCCAACCCACAGTTGTCAGCGGCAACGGAGTATTTTTGGGCAACGACGCATTGGAAAAAGCCACGGAGCTTATGCGTATCTTCGACCACAAAGGCAGCGCACACCTTTTTGTGCCGGACGCAATGGTATTCAGGGCGTATTTTACTGACCTGGATATTGCTTACGATGCAGCCAAAAACCGGGTTGACTACTCCTTTAAGTTTGTTCAGGACAGTAACGACAAGCAGAGCAGCTACAATCTTGGCTTTACCTATGCTCGCAGCGGAGAAAACCTGTATGATATTGCCAACAGATGCCATGTGGATACGGACACATTGTTCCTTAGCAATGATTACCGGGATATGTTTAGTGTAAAGGAGGGGGACAAGGTATGGCTGAATTAAGGTTTGAGCTTACTGATATTGATGATGGGACAGTCGATGTTGATAACATACTGTCCTATGAGTTGTCAATGGATGTGGACGCACCATGTCACGGACTGCGACTGTATTTTACCCATTCCCGTGCGTTGGCGGAGCTGTACAGCATCAGGGTATTCACTGATTCCAAATGTATATTCAACGGTTATGTAGATACCCAGCGCGAGACAGTAAACGACGACGGGATTACCTGTTTTGTTTATGCCAGGTCGTCAGCCTGCTTGCTGGTGGATAATCAGGCCAAGCCTTTTAACTACAGTCATCCCTGTACCCAGGCGCTGTATGTTCTCAACGCAAAGGAATACGGATTTACCAACCGGTTACCCAATATTGCCTGTGACGGCAATTATCTTGTGACTGCCGGCAAGAGCTGTTGGGCTGCTATAAATGATTTTGTGTACGGTATGACCGGCAACGGGATTTTTGTAACAGCTGATAATTGCATAGTACCTGCCCGTCAAGGGAAAAAATCCGCAATCAGTCCCCACAGTATAGTCAGCGCTCGCCGTGTTATCAACCGCGGTGATGTAATCAGCGCTATTGACTACAAGAACGGCGACAGCAGGGATTATATCAATCACTACAGAAGCAACTTTTTTTGCTCCAGGAGGATTCGCTGTACAAAAAAGCAAAATCTCGGCGCTTTTCCTGATTGGCAAAAAAACTATATTCTCCACAATCAGCTAACTCAGGCCGGTGATGACTATATGACATATCAGTTGCGGCTGGCTGAAGTGTGGCAGGGTAATCTGTGGGATACTGTGGAGCTTCAGTTGGGTTACTTTGGCAGGACCGGTGCGCTGGAGGTATCCTCAATCAGATATTCTATGGACAAAAGCGGCGTATCCACTGTGGTGACATTGCGACGGACCATTGATATGGAGGAGATTGATTATGTGGCTGAGTAAAAATATTAATACAACCCCACAGGAGGAAAAAGCCCAAAACGGCAGCGTTACTATCTCGTCTGCCGACAATATTGAGGCAGGGTCAACCGTAACCTCACGCAATACAGATATGTATATGCCCTACGGCTACACCGCCCTGCCTCCCGTGGGGGAGGAAGTGCTCATTATCCCTGCCGGGCGAGGTCAGGCTATAATGGGAACTTTAGCCAAATTTACCGCCTTGGCCAGCGGCGAGATACAGCTGCGTTCCCAGGGCGGTGCTACCATTACTTTGCGAAATGATGGCTCGGTTGTCATCAATTCCTTGATTATAGATAAGGATGGAGTGATTAAGCAGTGACAGATTTGATTATAAACGGCGACTATGCTACTGCCGACCAAGACAGCGGACTGCAAACGGTGGAGCACATACCCCGGATACTTCAGGATGTGACCATGCACTTGGGTATTAAGCGCGGCAAATTCTATCCTAATAAGGATTACGGCACGGCATTACAGGGGGATATGCGTCCTTTGGCGCAGTACGCGCTGGCATGCGCCCGTCAGGCGTTGTACGATTTTGACGGAGTGTATGTAAAGAATGCTGTGCAAAACGAAGACACAATCACCTATTATCTGGTGATTAATAATGAAGAAAGGCAGGTGAGCGTAAAATATGAAGACCTACGATGAGATACTGACGGCTATGAAAAAAGCATTTTTTGACAGCTGTGGCAGGAATGTGGACAATATGGGCGATATTGACGCCCGTTTTCAGGCTGTTGCCAGCGAGTTATTTTCTCTGGGGTGCAAAAACGATTTTTTGCTAAAGCAGGCCTTTCCTCAGACGGCTACCGGGGACTATCTTGACCGGCACGCAGCTATGAGAGATATACAAAGGCACACAGGTACAAAAGCTCACGGAGTGCTAAGGTTCTCCGTGTCCCAGCCTGCCGTTAATGACATTAGTATTCCCATGGGCATTATTTGTTCCTTGGAGGACAAGCCATTCATTCAGTACATAACAGATGCTGCCTGTACTATACCGGCCGGCACAAAATCAGCGGAGGTATCTGCAACAGCCTTGGAGATAGGCTCACAGTATAATTGTCCCCGTGGCGCTGTTACCTGTATGGTCAACGCTCCCATGGGCGTTGAGGCTGTGACAAATGATGACAGCTTTGCCGGAGGAAGCGATAACGAAAGCGACGAGCGTTTGCGAGGCAGGATTATGGACAGCTTCAGGCTGGGTAATTGTATCAGTATAGAATATGTTGAAGCCTTGGTTATGAAGCTTCCATTTATCATTGATTGTCGGGTTAATATTCTTAGCGATTACGATGTGTATGTGTGGGTGCGAACTACAGAGGGCAAGCTGACATACGAGATGCGCGACGAGGTCGATAATTGCTTGGAGGTATTTGCTATGATTGACACAGGATATACGCTGAAGGGCACACATCCACAGCAGTTTGATATAAAGGTGGACGCAATTAGAACAAATGCAGATGCCGACGCAATCAAAGCGTTGGTCAGCTCGGTGTGCAGCGGCCTTCGTATCAATGAAAATCTGGACCTGGATTACCTGGAGTACAGGCTGTCCCAACTGGGCGATTGCCGAGTTACCAGTCCAACACAGGTGGGCAGATATGTGATTTGCAACAACGGCAGATTCCTTGCCCTCAACAATTGCGAGGTGTTGATGGATGAGTAATGTGAGGGATAGGCTGATTAGCCTGTTTTCTATGCTGGGACTCAGCACGGACGAGGGCACAATCACCGCAGCCGAAATTGACGGCTACTGTGCCGGCATAGATGCTGTCGCAAGGGAAAATAATGAGGCGGAGGATAGGATTTTTTCTCCCGTCGGAGTGGATTATGCTCCGCTGCAGGATTTTACTTTTCCTAACTTTGAAGTGGCAATACAAGAACTGGGCGGTAGTTATTACGGCTATAAAAGAAAAATGATTTTGCGCCATATTCCACCGGACAAGCTTAGTGATTTTTGGCAGAAATGGGGCAATATTTTTATTGAGGTGCAATGTCTCGGCACAGGTGCAGCTTGGGACATAATTGATGCCGGCAATTCCACATGGCATTACAACGACAATCTGAATCTGCTGTGGAATATGATAGATACAATGGAGGTTTAATATATGAGTAGTACAAACAAGACGGACAATTTGGGGCTTAATCAATGGGTGGGCACCGATCGTCCAAAAATGCAGGACTTTAATCAGGACAATTTGCTGATTGACAGCGCTGTTTCCCAACACATTGCCGACAGCGGGGTTCATGTTACCGGTGTGGACAAGGCCGCCTGGAACAAGCCTTACCACATCCAAGTATATACCGGGAACGGCTCTTCGACCAGGAGCATCGACATAGAGTCCGGCTTTACACCCAGGTGGGGCATTGTGTTCGCAGCCAATTATCCGCCGGGGCTATCGGATTTTACCAACAAGTCCCACTACAATTATTTTGGCTTTGTATCCACCCAGGGCGGCAATCCCGGACTTACACTCAACGGAACAACGCTGAAGGTGACCCAAAGCTCCACACCGGTTAATGTCAGCGAGTACCGTAACTACAATACCAACGGCGTTGGCTATGTAGTAATTCTCTTTAGGTAAATTATTAGGCATCGAAAACTCGATGCCTATTTTTTACTTTACAATACTATCGGCGTATAATATAATATGTAAGTAGTTTTTTTAGAGGAGAAAATAATGGCAGTATTCAGACCGTTTATGGCATATAGGCCATCGAGAGAAAATCAGGCGCTGATACCGGCGCTGCCTTATGATGTTATCAACAGCGATGAGGCAAGAGAAATGGCATCGGGCAACCCACTATCATTTTTGCATGTGGACAAGGCAGAGATTGACCTGCCGCCCGGCACCGACCTTTACAGCCCGCAGGTTTACCAAAAGGCGAGGGAAAATTTGTTGGCATTGGAGAAGAACGGATACTTGGTGCAGGACGAGTCCCCATGCTTGTATATTTACCGTCAGGTTATGAACGGCAGAACGCAAACCGGTATTGTTGGCTGCGCGTCAATTGATGAGTACAAGAACAATACAATAAAAAAGCATGAATTCACCTTGGCAAAAAAGGAACAGGACCGTATTAATCATGTCAATATTTGTGATGCCAATACGGGCCCCATCTTTTTGACCTACCGCAGTAATGACATTATTAACGGCATTGTGGCAGGTTGGATTGAAACCAATGAGCCGGTATATGACTTTGTCAGCGACGGCGTAAAGCAGACGGTATGGGTGATTGACGATTTGTCCGTCAGCGTTGCTATACAAAAGGCTTTTGTGGGCGTCGAATCTCTGTATATTGCCGACGGTCATCATCGTTGTGCATCTGCCGTTAAGGTGGGCGAGATGCGCCGGCAGGCAAATCCTCGGTACACAGGTCAGGAGGAATTCAATTACTTCCTGGCAGTTGCTTTTGCAGACGATGACCTGGAGATTATGGACTACAACAGAGTTGTCAAAGACCTTAACGGATATACCATTGAGCAATATATGGCTCTGGTGGGCGAAAAATTTGATGTTCGACAGCTGGCACAAAGAGAGCGCCCCGGCAGCAAGCACTCCTTTACTATGTTTTATGACGGCAAATGGTACCTGCTGACCGCCAAGGATGGCACATTTGATAACACCGACCCGGTGGCAAGACTGGATGTCAGTATTTTGCAGAATAATCTGTTGGCGCCTATCCTGGGGATACATAACCCAAAGGATGACCAGCGTATCGACTTTATCGGCGGTATTCGCGGATTGGATGAGCTGGAGCGCAGGGCAACAACCGATATGCAGCTGGCATTCGCTATGTATCCCACCACGGTGGACGACCTGATGAGCATTGCAGACGCAGGTCAAATTATGCCGCCGAAGTCAACATGGTTTGAGCCGAAGCTGTTGTCCGGACTGTTTATTCATCATTTGTCATAATTTTTTTGCCAAAATTTTGGTACATAACAGCAAAATTGGAATGATTATGTATTGAAATAAGACGGATAACAGTGTAAAATAATAGTTAATTTGATTTGGGAGGAAAACTATGAAAGAAGAAAACAGAAAGTATGGCCAAGAGGCATACGATATTGTAAACTATGCTGCCCACAAGGTGGGCTCGCGACTTCCGGGATCGGACGGCGAGAGGGAATATGCTGAGTATATGGCCCAAAAGATGGAAGATATTGGTGTAAAATCAAAGATAGAGGAGTTTTTTGTATCTCCTCGTGCCGGTATCGGCGGACTGGGCTATGCCGGATGGTTCGGCGTAGGTATTAGCTTGCTGGTATATGTTGCGTTGGGAATCAGCTCCCTATGGATAGGCATGGGTATTGCATGTATTATCGCACTGGCATGGCTGATATTCAGCTGCTTTTTCTACAAAACATGGTTCGATATGTTCTTCCACAGAGAGATTAGCCGTAATGTTTACGGTTCTGTTGAGCCGGAGGATGGCAAGGTTGATTACAATATCATTCTCTCAGGCCATTTGGATACCAGCTGGTGCTGGAAGCATAGCGAAAACGCCTCCAAGCATAAGGACAAGCCGATTTACGGCCTTATCACTACCTACGGCAAGGTAGGGTTTGGTGCAGTTTGCTTCTTTGTAATGTGTGCTGTATGTATCTTTATGGGTGTTATAAAGTCGGCTACACTTGTTGGAGCAGACTGGGCAATCGCTCTTACCGAGTCAAGATTTTTTGCAATTCTCAGAGTCATTCTTCATTTCCTGCCGGCAATTACCGCTGTTGGATGTGGATTTGTTGCTATGTGGGGGGACCCCAGCGAGCGTAACGCATCCCGTGGCGCTATGGACAATGCCACCGGCTGCGCTTTGGCATTCGAGGTGCTGAAGTACTATAAGGAGAATCCTGACAAGCTTCCCAAGGGCTGTCGTATTACAGCTCTCAATGTGGGCTCCGAGGAGGCAGGTCTGCGTGGTTCCATGGCATTCGCTCATGAGCATGCCAATGACGACCTTACCAAGAACGCATGGAATATCAATATCGATTCTGTAGCAGACAAGGACTACTTTGAGGTAGTAATCAAGGATGATTGGCAGGGCTGCCGTTTCGATACGGATATGGAAAAGATGTTTAAGGATACATTTAACGAGATGGGTATTCCCAGCTTGTCCAAGGACCACTGTATTCACAATCCTGTAGGCGGCTGCGACTCCACCCCTATGACCAAGGCCGGCATCAAGTCGGTTACATTTGCTGCACAAAATCCAATGCTTACATATTACTACCACACATGGCACGATATGCCTGAGCGTTTTGATATGGAGACTGTCGGCGATGGATTTGATGTATGTCTTAGCGTAGTTGACAAGATTGCCGCATTCCAGGAGGCAAACGGCTACAACGGCCCTCAAAAGAAGTAATTACATATGGATTTTGCCCCGCTGACAGCTGTCGGTGGGGCTGTTTTTTGTTTATCGGTTTACAAAATGGTAACAATATTTACAAAAAAACAACATAAAAGTCTTGAAAAATATATTATTATATTATATTATATACATGATAGTGGGTTGAACGGCCCAATTTTTATTCAAGTTAGGAGAATTGTCGTGATAGAATTTAAGGACGTAACAAAAATATACGACAGTAACGGTACTCACGCCCTTGAGAAAGTTAATATGAAAATCGAGGACGGCGAGTTTGTATTTGTTGTTGGATCATCCGGTGCCGGCAAGAGTACTTTGCTAAAGCTTATTATGCACGAGGAGAAGCCTACCGAGGGCGAGGTTATCGTTAACGGCTACTCATCTGCCACAATGAAGAAAAAGAATGTGCCCTATTACAGAAGAACTATGGGCATTGTATTCCAGGACTTTCGTATTATCCCAAAGATGTCCGTATATGACAATGTAGCATTTGCTATGCGTGTTATCGGCGCTAAGGAAAAGGACATTCGCAAGCGTGTACCCTACATTCTTCAGCTTGTAGGACTGTCCCAAAAGGCGCGCTCAATGCCCAATGAGCTGTCAGGCGGTGAGCAGCAGCGTGTATCGCTGGCAAGAGCGCTGGTTAACAACCCGGACCTCATTATCGCCGACGAGCCCACCGGCAATGTTGACCCGGAGATGAGTCACGAGATTGTTGACCTGCTAACCAAGATTAACAACAGCGGTACCACCGTTGTTATGGTAACTCACGAGCATGATTTGGTGCGATCATTCCAGCGCAGAGTAATAGTAATCCAAAACGGCCAGATTGTGTCCGATACTCCGGATCCGACATACGCCAAGTTTAAGGCAAAGGAGCCGGAAAAGGTTGCCGATATGTTCTACTACGAGGAGGACGTTAAGCAGGAGCATGTGGCCGAGGTGTTTGATAATCTTGGCGATATTGTAGAGTCTGCCGGTGAGGCGGACGACACACAGGGAGGTGAGCAGTAATGAATACATCAAGCTTGAAGTATCTTATCAAAGAAGGATTTCGCAACACTTGGACAAACCGTATGATGTCATTTGCGTCCGTTTGTGTACTGCTCAGCTGTTTGGTGCTCATCGGTTCGGCAACAATGATGTTCCTCAACATTAATGCTCTGGTTGACCGAGTAGAGGACGAAAATGTAATTATGGTCTTTATTGACAAAAAGTCAACCGACGAGGATATTCAGGCTATGGGCAATTCCCTCAAGGCAATACCCAATGTGGAGAGCGTCGAGTTTGTAGCAAAGGAGACTGCCTGGGAGCAGCAGCTAAAGACGATGGAAGAGGCTCAGGCAAAATTCTTTACCGAGAATTCAAAGGACATTCCGCTGCCGGACGCATACAAGGTTACTGTGGCTGACCTGCAACAATTCAGCTCCACAGTAAAGGAGATAAAGGCTCTCGACCATATCGACACAGTCCGCGAGAACACTAATCTCGCAAAGAAGCTGGATACTATCAGCCGCGGCGTAAGCATAATCGCCATTGCAATTATTGCCGTGCTGTTTGCTATCTCGCTGTTCATTATTTCCAACACCATCAAGCTGACGGTTTATTCCCGTCGTCTTGAGATTAGTATTATGAAATCCGTAGGCGCCACCAATTCCTTTGTGCGCTTGCCGTTTGTGGTGGAGGGTATGATACTGGGTATCATTTCCGGCGTGATTTCGTTGTTTGCGGTATGGGGCGTGTATGAGCTGGCTATAGCAAATTTTGCCGAGATATTCGACTCCCTCAAGCTTGTACCGTTGGCATTCCTGGATTACGCATTGCCTATGCTGGGCGCATTTGTACTCATCGGCGTTTTCAGCGGTGTAGGCGGCTCCCTGATTACCATGCGAAAATATCTTAACAAGGAAGGCAGTGAAATCAGTGCAATTTAGCAAAAAAAAGAGATTAGTATCCCTTCTTCTCAGCATAGCTTTTGTTTTTTCCGGAATATTCGGCGGATATTCAGCGTATGCAAAGTCGGCTGCCGAGCTGGAGGCCAAGAGGGATAAGATTCAGACCGAAATCAACAATGCCCAAAATAAAATTGACGAAATCGCTACAGAAAAAAAGGATACAGAGGAATATATCTCTGCCCTGGATGCTAAGATTCAGGTTCTTCAGGACAAGATTGATGTGCTGCAGGATGATGTTGACGCTCTCCAGAGCGAGATTGATGGGATTCAGGCAAATATTACCGAAACAAAAAATAAGATAGACAAGATTCAGGCAGATATTGACCGCAAGCAGGCAGAATTTGACCAACTGTTTGAGGAGTACAGCGAGAGACTGAGAGCAATGTATATGTCCGGCGCTGTAAGCAATATCGAGGTGTTGCTCACCAGTACCGACATCAGCTCAATCCTTACCCGTTCCCAGATGATTAAGTCCGTATCAAAAAAGGACAGCGATGATCTTGACGCTCTTATGAAGCGTATGGACGAGATAGAAAAGGACAAGGCCTCCCTGCAAAAAAAGCGCGAGGAGCATAAGCAGGACAAGGCCAAGCTGGAAAAGGACAAGCAGAAAGTACAGTCCAATATAGACGATATTGCTGCTTCAAAGAAGGAATTGGACGACAAGGCAGACGAGGCAAACGCCCTTATGCGCAAGCTGTCCGGCCAGACAAAGGAATATATGGAGGAAATCAGCTCCTCCCGTGAGGAGATGGAGGCTGTAGAAAAGGAGATTCAGTCCATAATTGCAGCCAACACATCCTCATCATATAGCGGCCAAAGCTCGGGAAGAAAGCCGGGCGGACAGGTGTCCAGCGCTATGTCCGGTTCCTCCAGCGGCAGCGGATCCTATGCAGGCACATTTTGTTATCCGTCCAGCTATCACGGAGTTTCCGGCAACTATCCTAACTACAGTAACGGCAGATACCACGGTGGTGTTGACTTCCCGTGTCCTGTGGGTACAACAGTGGTTGCATCCGGCTCCGGCAGAGTAATCTTTTCCGGTTGGAATGCCGGTGGCTACGGTAACCTGATTATGATTGACCACGGCAACGGACTTGTAACCTTGTACGGCCACAATTCCAGTTGTGTTGCCGGCGTAGGCGACTATGTTGCCAAGGGACAGACCATTGCAAGGTCCGGTAATACAGGCCGTTCTACAGGCCCTCATATCCACTTTGAGGTCAGAGTAAACGGCACCCGCGTAAGCCCCTGGAATTACCTGTAATATAGAATAAAGGCGTTGCAGTTCAGTCTGCAGCGCCTTTTGTTATGTCGTAATATTGCAGGGGGATTACTCTCTCCAGGTCGGTGGGGGACACCTGTACCTGCCTCCCGATTTTGCCGGCAGAAAAGAATATTTTTTCTGTATCACGGGCATTAATGTGTATGGTGGTTTTGTACTGCTTTTTCATCCCGATGGGGGAGCATCCGCCGTGTACATAGCCCGTTAGCGGCAGCAACTCCTTTTGGGGTATCATATCTATACTTTTTTCACCAACGGCACGGGCGGCCTTTTTTAGGTCCAGCTCGTCCTGTGCAGGCACCATAAATACATAATGCTCCCTGCTTTTGCCCACTGTTACCAGGGTTTTGTACAGGTATTGGGGGTCTGTACCCAGTCCCTCGGCCACTTGTAGGGCGTTGGTGGTCATATTGTCCAGGGAGTAATGCCGATAGCTTATTTTCCTCTGGTCCAGCACTCGCATTACATTGGTTTTGTCATCCTTTTTGGCCATAAGTTACCCTCCGTTTCGGCAACTATTATACATCACCGGCATAATAATTTCAACCAAAAAGGGCGCTCCGCTACGGAACGCCTTTTTGTTTTACTTGCACTTGATTTTTAATGTTTTCCAGGAGGAGTAAGCCTTTACTGTTTTGCCGTTGACCTTTATGTTTTTGTAGGAACGGATTCTCACATAGTAGGTTTTGCCCTTTGTCAGGCCTGTATATTTCTTTGATACAGTGCTTGAGGACAGCTTTGTAGTGCTTGCACCGCTAAAGGAGGATTTGGTGCTCCTTTGGATTTCGTATCCCGATACGCCGCTGACCTTCGTCCAGCTTGCCTTTACGGTTTTGCTGGTGGTTGTCAGCTTTAGGGCGGGAATCTTAGGTGTGGTGTAGGTGTAAGTGATGGAGGAGTATAAGCCGTAGTAGATAACGCCGTTGACATTTGCGTATGCTCTAACCTGGTATCTGTACTCCTTGCCCGAGGTGAGTCCCGTTCTGGTATAGGTTCTGGTGTTCTTGTCCTCAATCCTTTTTACTATCTTTTTTGCTACGGTATCGTAGATTTGGTAGCCGGTAACATTGTCCTGTGCAGTCCAGGATAGTGTAATGGAGGACGAGGTGCGCTTGGTGGTCTTTAGGCCGTTTACCTTCTTTGGATTGATTTTGAATGTCTTGGAGGTAGTGCCGTAGAATTTCGGCGATATGCCGTCGATAAATACTGTGGCAGTACCCACATTAATATTGTTTTGGTACCGTACGGTGTAGTCAACGCCCTTCTTTAGGGTTGTGCCGTTGTAGGTAACTACTGGAGCAGGTGTTTTTACCGTGCCGGTATAGGACTGCGACGCAATGGTAGCAATCTTTACCTTGCTGATGTCATCGCATACCTTGTAATACACTGTTTTTGTGCCGGAATAGTTGCCAATACCCTTTACGGTAGCTTTTGCCGTTCCGGCTTTTGTGTTGTTGGTACAGGTTACGGTGTAGTCACGGTCCTTCTGTAGGGTAACGGAGCTGCCGTCTGCCTTTACATACTTTACATCCAGGTTAGGCACCGGTGCAGGATTGTTTGCATCAATGCGATAGAACTGGTCCCTAACAGTTGCCGTCAAGCCAGACAGGGTTGCAAGGCTCTTTGTACTGATGGTGTAATTGATTACTACCTCACCGGCAAAATCGTTGCCCTTGCCGGTAATAGTAAGAGTAGCCTTACCCGCCTCACGACAGTTGTCATATCTAAGGCTGTAGTCGGTATCCTTTCTCAGGGTATATCCGTACAGCGACAGTATGGGCTCCGGCTTAATATCCGAGCCTGTGTATTCGTAGGCGGGGTTAATGCCGGTAATGGTTGCAGATGCAATATCCTCCTTTACGTTTACATTGATGGATGCTGTTGCACCGTTTCTTGTAGTAGCGGTAATGGTGGCGTTGCCGACCTTACCCAAGGATGTGATTGTGATGCGGTATGTGGTGCTGTAATCAGCATCCTTTTCAACCTTGGCAACATTAACATTGTTTGTCTTGAATGTGCAGTCATTGTACTTGTAGCCGTCCATATCACGGAAGTTGAGCCTGGCTGTTACCTTGCCATTTACCGGGATAGTGGTGTTGCTGATTTGGTCAAAGTAGATTGAACTTGCCTTAACTACGGTGATAGTCTTTTCGTTGACTGCTGTATTCTCGTTGCCGTCGGTAGCTGTGCAGATAAATGAGTATGTGCCCAGCTGACGAGGCCAAACGGTATATACCGTGCTGTTGGGATTGTACTTGTATGTCAGGTATCTTGTGTTTTGTACAACCAGGTCGGTGTTGCCGGTTGGCTGTTGAAGGTCAACTACAGTACCGTCCTCCAGTCTTACCTGCCACTTGTAGGTGTTGTTGGTATTCTTGCCGTTGGCGTCGGTACCGATGCCCAGTATGGTCATTTCGTCGTTAAGATAGGCGTAGGTGTTGCCGTCCTTTTCCAGCAGGCCGTAGTTCTTTACGGCACCGGAGCTGGCATCCGTGGTGAACTTGACATTTGTGGTTGGGTTAGTTGACTGAATCTTGATAGGTATAATATTGAACTTGACTGTCTTTGTGTCCTTGAAGCTGGGCTTTACGCCATTGATGTTAATAGTTGCTTCGCCCACATTGGTATTTTTTGAATAGGACAGAGTATAGTCCTTGCCTTCCTCCAGTACCCAGTCAACAATGGTGATTTCGCCGTTTTCGTCCATAACTTGCTTGGAATATGTAAGGCTGATTTCCGGCTTGATTTCCTTGCCGGTGAACACTTGGTCAGGAATGGAGGATACGGTAACATTGCCGATATAGTCCATTACTGTGTATGCAAATGTGTAGCTGCCCTCATAGTTGCCCTGGCCGGTTACGGTTGCAGTTGCAACACCTGCGGTGGTGTTATTTATTGCAGTAATAACATAGTCGGTTGTTGCTTTCAGTTGAGTGTTGTTCCTCTGGGTATCCCTAAGCACAATATTAGGAATCGGAGTTGGGTTTGTCGGGGTTATGTCATAGTAGTTTGCCAGCGCATCCTGGGTCAGGTAATCCGACATAACGGTGCCGTCGCCCAAGCTCTTTTTGTTGATGGTAAAATGAACCACCGTTGTAGAGCCTGCATAGGAGTTGATGCCGGTTATCTCAATGCTGGCAATACCTGCATTGACATTGTCGTAATATTTTAGGTTGTAGTCGGTGCCCTGGGTGAGAAGTCGGTAATCCTCCCCCTGTGTACCTACATATATGGATACGGCAGGCTTCTTTTCCGTGCCGTCGTACAGGTATTCGGTTTGTTCCAACTCAATAAGGGCATTCTTTATGTTGTCGGTAATTCTTGCGCGTATGCTTGCCGACTGTCCGCTGCGGGTGGTTGCTCTTATTGCCTCAACATAGTCGGATGTGGGCAGATTGCCTGCTGTGACTATAACATTGAAGCTGGTGCTGTAATCCTCTGCCTTTTGTACCGTAGCTACGGTGGTGTTTACCGATGTGTAGGATACGGCATCATATCTGTAAGCGTCGGACGAATCGAGATTTGTCTTGACGGTAATGCTTTCGCCTACGGGAATAATAGTTCTGTCTACCGACAAAGAAATATTTTTCGCCGGGTAAACAACCTTGACAGTAAAGGTGCTGGTAGCCTTTGCATCGGAGATACCGTCGCCTCTGTTAACTGCGTAGCAGGTAAATCTATATACGCCGTTGATTTGCGGAACGACGGTATATGTGTCAATTCCGGAGCTGTACTGTACCGAGTTTAGGTATTTGTTGGGGTTAGTTTCTGTACCGGTAGCGGCGTCCTGTAGCGTCATTTCGTCGCCGAACTGCTTGCCGGTGCCGCTGTAGGCTACTGTCCACTTATATACATCGGTTGCTCTGTTTGCATTCTCTGCTGACGGATTTGTGTCGTAGCCCACGCCGTTGATGCTGAATGAGTCGCCGTTGTAGGTGATGACGGTGTCGCCGTTGTCACTATCCTGGTGCAGGGTGTTGCTATCGCTGTAGTTTCCGTTCGCGTCCTCTACCAGGAATCCGTATTTTGGCTGGCTTGCAGTAATTTCCAGATATTTGGTGTTTATCGACGGGATAACACGGATTGGGCATATTGCCGTTGTTTCGGCGATGGTGGTACCCTCAAGTCTGGCAGTTGCGATTACATTTATTGTGACTTCGGATTTGCCTTCAAAGTCGTACTCGGGATTTGCTGTTACGGTGCCGTCCTGCTGAATCAGCAGCGGGTAATTGCCTTGGGAGTCCGGAGTGGACGCCGACAATCCCCAGCTGATGGTTTCGTCGTGCTGTGCAGGGGTCACAACAGTTTCTGCCTTGATGGAATGTCCCTGGGGCAGAGTGGAGCTTGGACAGGATATATTAATTTTGTTCACCAGTTGGTAAACCTGTATGTCACAGGTGTCGCAGACGGTTTTGTTGCCGAATTCGTCAACACCCATCTTGCTGTAAACGGTGATTGTGGCTGTGCCGGAGCCCACGGCTGTCAGCATACCGTTGCTGTCAACGGTAACTACCTTGTTGTCCGAGGATTCGTACATAACCGCATCCTCTGCAGAGTAGTTTGTGGTGTTGGCAATCTTAACATGCTGACTCAGGTTGTATTTGTTGCCGCCCTCAAGGTTGGAGCCCATGTACATGGTTGCGGCGTCAAAGTCCTCTGCCAGGAATTGGCCGTTTTCGTCCACCTGCTTAAGTGCGATACCGCTGATGTAGTTAGGCTTTGCGGCGCTGATTTCGACGGTAACCTCGTAGCTTCTGGGCAAGTATCCGCCCTTGGATACGGCAGTACATTTTAGTATATATTTGCCGCTGTCGGGAATGTTAAGTACGCAATTTCCCTTTGCGTCGATGGAGTAGCAGTCAAGCTGCTTTGTCATGTCGCTATTGTACAGAGTGTATTTTATTGTGTCATTTGCACTTGACGGTGATGGGTTTGCAGCAGATACTGTGTAGGATGTACCGGTGTAAATCTGTGCATCGGCAACAGCAGGTTCCTCTTTGTCTACTCTCTGGTCGTAATCTCTGCCTGAGAAAATACGGTTGTTGTTGATATATATGTCGTTGTAATTCAGCCTTGTACATTCCACAAGCTTTACTACAGCCTCGGTTCTGCCGCTGGGAACTGCTCTCAGTACAAGGTCTGTTGCTTCGGGAGCATTCATGGATTTAAAGCGAACGCCCACTTGGCCCGGAGTATCCATTTTTACATCGTACAGAGCCTTATCTACTCCGTTGCCGGCAAGGGCAGGTTCAATATGGTCGTCGTCGGTCTCGTTGGTTTGGTAGTTGAGTATAGCGTACGCGGAATGCGTATCTTCATTTTTTAGGTCTGTGCCGGTTGCAGAGTTAAGGTACAGGGTGCCGTCTTCGGCAAAATAGTACTCTTTGTTATCTGTCTGCGGTGACGCAATATTGATGCTCCTGATAGGCTCCAGCCTGGTTACATCCAGGGTCTTTGAGTAGCTGCCAAATGCAGCAGTTACCGTAGTAACGCCGGTGGAGTCAGGCAGCTTTACGGACGCAGTCTGGGTAACGGTATATGTGCCGTCACCGACAATTTTGTTCATAGTGCTGATACTGCTGACAGAACCGCCTGCGCTTGTGGACGCATCATCAATGCTCCAGGAAAATTCCTCCTGAGTCAGCTCATCTGCCGTCAGATTGTCAAGCCTTGCGGTAACAGTGTAGGTCATGCCCGCATAGTGCTTGGTAACATTCTTGATTTCCAACGAAAAGTCGGTGTCCACCGATGCTGCCAGTGCATACATGCTTGACGACAGGGACATCAGTACAACAAGAATTATTGCTACGCTCCTTTTTATTACTTGCTTCATAAAAAACACTCCTAATAATTAAATTGATTATAAAGTATCAAGATAATTATATCATTACTATATTATAAAATCAAATAATTTTATACCTATTGTACACACTTTGTTAATATCTTACATAATCCGGACCGAATTTTTGGGCAAAAAAACAAGCCACCGGAGCTTGTCCGATGGCTGAGTGATACCTAATTACTTATTAACTGCATCCTTGAGAGCCTTGCCGGCCTTGAATGCAGGAGCCTTAGCTGCTGCGATAGTAACCTTTTCGCCTGTGCGTGGGTTAACGCCCTGACGAGCTGCGCGCTCCTTAACAGCGAATGTACCAAAACCAACAAGAGCAACCTTGTCACCCTCTACGAGTGCATCAGTGATTGCGTCAACTGTTGCTGCAACTGCCTTTGCTGCGTCAGCCTTTGAGAGGCCTGTCTTCTCAGCTACTACTGCTGCGAGTTCTGTCTTATTCATAATTGGATATCTCCTTTCTTTTGAATTCATTAGTATTTTAGCACATAATTTACAGTTATACAAGTAGCTTTTGGGCAAAAAGGTACAATTTTGTTGCTTTTGCTTTTTTTTGTTGCAAGTAGTACAAAAAGTAGTGGGCATTTTTGTGCGACATAACAACAAAACTGGTGTCAATTTACATTGCACAGGTCAAGAATACACCCTGTTATGTCAATTTTTTATCCCAGTGCAACATCCAAAATCATCATGGTGGAAAACCCAAGACCGGCACCAAGTAAGCCGGTGAGGCTGTGCTTTCCTCTGTTTATATCGGGGATAATTTCCCGTGCTACTACATACAGCATGGCTCCTGCTGCCAGGGACAGTAGATAGGGCAGCAGCGGCAAAATCAGCTTTGCCAGCAGTATGGTCAGCACCGCGCCGATTGGCTCCACGATTCCCGACATCACACCGTAAAAAAAGGATTTGCTTTTGCTAAGTCCGGCTGTGTACAAAGGCATGGACACTATCGCGCCCTCCGGTATATTCTGTATGCCGATGCCCACAGCAAGTGCCATTGCTCCTGCCATTGTGACTCCCGTGTCGCCCTGCAGTGCGCCGGCACAGCTAACGCCAACTGCCATACCCTCAGGGATATTGTGTATTACTATTGCCAGCAGCATCATACCTGTGTGGGACAGTCCCTTGCCCCGGAGCGTAACAATGCTTTTTTTCTCCAGATAATCTGCCGCTTTGTCGGTTATCAGCAGCAGCGCAATTCCTGCCCAAAGGCCTACAACTGCAGGCAACCAGGACAATTTGCCGTAGCCCGGTGACATATCTATGGCAGGAATTATCAACGACCATATTGATGCGGCAACCATTACTCCTCCGGCAAATCCCAGCAGCGCTTTTTCTATTTTTTGGTTTATTTTTTTGATTACAAGGAATACCATCAGCGAGCCAATAGCAGTGCCCGCCAGCGGTATCATCACCACTGAAAGTGTATTCACATTACCACCTCATTTTATCTTATGAGGTGTATGTGATATTGTGAAAAAGCTACCCCATATAGGAGTAGCTGATTTTATTTGCCAAACATTTCTGCAAAGGTGTCCTCGGTTATGACAGGTATTCCCAGGTCCTTTGCCTTTTTGTTTTTTGAGGATGTGGATTCTATGTCGTTGTTCACCAGGTAGTGGGTTTTGTTGGATACTGAGCCGGTAACCTTGCCGCCCTGGGACTCAACATAGGACTTGAATTCATTTCTGTTTTTGAATATATGCACATCTCCTGTGATAACAAATGTGATGCCTGCGCATGTGCCGCTGTTGTCTGTTTTCGGCTCAATACTTTCAATATCGACCTCACCCAGCAGTTTGTTCAGTAATTGCCGATTTTTTTCATCGCTGTACCATTGCAGTACCGAGTTGGAGCGCTCGGGGCCTATGCCGTCTATGTTGTCAAAGGGCTCTCCGCTTTGCAGCCTGTCAAAAAAGCCCTCAGTACCCAATGCACCGATAAATCTTTTTGCCGCGTCCAGACCTATCATGGGTATGCACAGAGCAAATATAAAGTTGACAGGATGCACGCTTCTGCTTTTTTCTACCGACGCCAGCAGGTTGCTAAAGGATTTTTCGCCAAAGCCCTCCATATTGACAATGCTGTCCCTGTGGTCTGCAATGTGATATATGTCGGCAAAATCGGTAATAAAGCCGTTGTTAATAAATTTGACCACCGTTTCGACAGACAGTCCGTCAATATCCATACCCGATTTGCTGACAAATCGCTGATATTTTTTTATATGCTTTGCGGTGCAATTTGGATTGGTGCAGTGCAGAGTCTCGGCTCCGGTTACGCTCCCTATGTGAATTTCGGTGGCGGCGCCGCATACGGGACATTTATTTGGAATTTCAAATGTGGTGCCGTGACCGTCGGCAGCAACGCATTTTGGGATAATCATATTGGCTTTGATAACGGTCATATTTGTTTTTCTGTCGGCGCCGATACCCAGTCGTTTCATTTCGCTGATATTACAAAGCAGACAGCGTTTTACCTCCGTGCCTTCCAACCTAACCGGGTCAAATACCGCAACGGGAGAAATGGTGGATGCCGCACAGCTCCATTCTATATGGTCCAGCACGGTCTCGGCTTTTGTGTCCTGCCACTTGAACGCCATGCCCGCATTGGTGGCATGGTGTCCGGTTACAGAGCCGGTCTTTGCGTATTCCGTGTCATCGTATGTGATAACCAGACCGTCAACAGGTATGTCCATTTCTCCGCTTTGTACCCGATGGGTCCACTTTTCAATAGTATAGTTCAATGCGTTGGCATTGGTTTCTTCTCTGTCAACGGTGGTGAATCCCATACTGTCCAGGTAGTCCATCCTTTTGCCCCAGGAAACTACAGTATCGTCGCAGTGCACCAGCGTAAAGGCGTTGAATGTAACTCTGCGCTCTTTAACCTCCCGGGCTCTTGACTTGTCCAGCGCCATGGTACCCGATACCAGGTTGCGGGGATTGGCATATCTTTCGTCATCATTTTCTATCAGGTCATTGATGAGAGCAAAGTCGGTATAGGATATTGTTGCTTCGCCCCTGACAACCAGATGTCCGTTGTCGGTAATACTTGTAGGAAGTCCCTTTATATACGGTGCAAGGTATGTTATGTTTGTGCCGATTGTGCCATTGCCGCGGGTCATCAGCTTTGTGAGTCGGCCGTCGTCGTAGGTGGCAACCAGGGTCAGACCGTCCAATTTCCAGGATAGCCAGATTTTTCTGTCTCCCGCCCATTTTTCCAGCACGGATACATCCTTGCTTTTTGCCAGGGACAGGGCAGGATATTCGTGAGCCTCTCTGTTTCCGTCGCCCATACTTTCCTGTGCGCCGGTGCTTTGTGTGGGGCTGTCCGGCAGAATGTAGCCGGTGCGTTTCTCCAGCTCTGCCAGTTGGTCAAACATTGCGTCCCACTCGTAATTGCTCATTATTTCGTCACGGTCGTTGTAGTACGCCTGTGAGGCCCGGTTAAGCTTTTTTACCAATTCTTCTATCTTTTGTTTGTTGTCCATATTTACCTCGTTATTATCCTGCGGTGAGTGTATGCGCCGCCCGGCTGTTCGGTGGCGCCATCGCCAAATATGTTATATCGCTATTTTACCATATATCAGCTCTCAGCACAATACGAAATAGAGCATCGTTATTTTTTTGAACTGTTTTTTGCCGGTATATTATTTCTTTGGTGAAAAATACTATTATTGCTCTTTTATTTTGCACAAATATGTGTTATAGTATGTGTAATGAATATTTTTGGGAGGTGAAAGTATGGTAGATTTGGACGAGACAATCTGTTTTTGCGGCAATGTTACTGCAGGCGACATCAAGGCCGCTGTTGAGGCAGGCAACACAACTCTTGAGGCAGTAAAGGAAGCTACAGGCGCATCAACTCACTGCGGAGGCTGCGAGCCAAGAGTAGAAGAGCTTATTGAAGAATTTAAGTAATAAGTGTTTTGTCGGCAGGGCACACGCCCTGCCTTTTTGCGCAAAAGATGATCCTTTACACATCAGTCGTATTTCAGTAGGATAGTCATATAACACAGGGAGAATTTTGAAAATTCTCCCTCGGCGTGTAGAAAAAGTCAAATTATAAATTTCTACACGCTGAAAGACGGAGAAATCCGTCTTTTTTGTTGCCTAAAAATTCCTTTTTGCCTTTGGTATATAAAAACTCTATTGGTGCAAAATAGTATTGCGAATTATCAATTATGAAAGAGGGATATTATGAAAGCAACCGGAATAGTCAGACGAATCGACGACTTGG
>JAQXWS010000069.1 GCA_029225565.1 Eubacteriales bacterium | reverse complement strand
TATATTTTGATTTGGAGAGCAGATAAATAATAAAAAAACGCCACCCGATGGGTGGCGTTTCAGCGTGTAGAAAAAGTCAAATTATAAATTTCTACACGCTGTCAGACTTCGAGAAATGGGATTGAATTTCGTTTTCTTGCGAGGGAAGATGTACGATGGTACCTCGACTGAGCAAAAAACGAAAAACGCCAAAGCGGCTTAGATTCATCATTAGATGTCTAAGCCGCTTTTACAATCTCTACAAGTGCGATAAATCGCACCCACCTTTCTTTACTCAAGAGAGGCAGAAATCGGTTACATATTTATATTATTTGGCGTGGTTCAACCCACTTTATCGACAGTCTGAAAGAATGGGCAAAATGCCCATTCTGTATTGCTTATTTTGTTGTTGAGCCGAATCCTCCGTCACGAATTCCATCGGCATCATCAGAAAAAGTAATACCAAACTGAGTAAAAATACCCTGTGCAAATCCATCGCCTGCAGGCACGGTAACGCTGTGACCGTCATCATGAGCGTCGCAAGAAAGCTTTATCATAATATGACCTTCGTTGGATGAATTATAATAATCGGCATCAATGATGCCTACAGTATTGTCCAGTTGTATTCTGTGCTTAAAGCCAAGACCGGACCTGGGATATATAGAGAGTACCCACCCGTCGTTAATTCTGCATCTGATTCCTGTAGGGATAAGAGTGGATTCTCCTACCTTGACGGTAACATCATCAGGAGCATAAAAATCATATCCGGCAGAACCGACTGTTGCTCTCTTTGGCAGCTTGATACTATCGTAAACAGCTTTGACATCCGAAGTATCGGGAAAATTCTTTAGCCAATCCTTCTCGAACTGTTGGTAACTTACTTTTTCAAATTCAGCAATTCTTTCCATATATTGTCGCCTTTCTGTTTTTGTAAAAATATGATACCACAAAAAGCGACAAATTGCAATATTTACAGTCCAAAACTGACTTCGATAGCGTGATTGACCTTTGTCATATCGGGAGTATCCAAGGTTCCCATCTTTTCGCGCAGACGCCTTTTGTCAATAGTACGCACCTGTTCAAGCAGAACAACAGAATCTTTTGCTAACCCGCATTCCCTGGCATCCACGGGAATATGGGTTGGCAAATTTGTTTTGTCCGTCTGGGAGGTAATAGCAGCAGCAATTACAGTCGGCGAAAACTTGTTACCGATATCGTTTTGCACAATTAATACAGGTCTTACACCTCCCTGCTCCGAGCCTACAACCGGACTCAGGTCGGCGTAATATATATCTCCACGCTTTACTACCATATTTATCACCTGTTTCTTATTTGTAATTATATAATTACCAAATAGGTGGTATTTTAAACCTACATTAACATTATATTCCTACAGCATAATTTTTGCTTTTGTCAAAAAATAAAATATAACATAGAATGATGGTGAAAGGAGTGATTATATGGAGGAATTATTTGTACCGAGCTTTCTTGTTAACACAGAAAGAAGGCATGCTATACCAAAGGATGCGTCAGTAACAATGGCATACGTGCCGTTACAGCTAACCACAGATGCATACAAATCCCAGGAGGGTCTGGCAAAAGGCACCCTATTCCCACAGCTGGATAAGCCATTCAAAGGAAGGATGGTTGAAAAATGAGAAACAAACTATTACTACGACTGTCAGCCGCCAATTTTGGTATGGTAGAAACCCGTCTGTTCTTGGACACCCACCCAAATGACCAAGAAGCAATTGCAATGTACAACAAATACGCTGATAGATATGAAGCCTTAAAAAAGGAATATGAGTCTAAATACGGCCCACTGACATTAAATGGTATAAACAGCGACGATTGGCTGAAGGATCCATGGCCATGGGATAACACCGGCAGTGACTAAAAAAATCTCCTATGGTATATCATAGGAGATTTTTAAAATGCAAATGTAACAATTATTACGCGGCCGAGGCATAAACCTCGCTTGCTTGGGACTTTCTTCTCAACTATCGAACAGTCCACTGGACTGTTCTCCCAAATTTGCCCAGCAAGGCATTGCACGGCAAATTTGGAGTTCGTTTCAAGTCCCGTTATAACAATGAAAAAAGCGAAATACCCAAATGGGTACTTCGCTTTTTTGGTGCGAGAGACGGGACTTGAACCCGTACGAGTCGCCCCACACGCCCCTCAAACGTGCGCGTCTGCCGATTCCGCCACTCTCGCTCAACGAATAGAATTATAGCAAATCATTTTAAAAAAGTCAACATATTTTATAACTTTTTTTAAAATAATTTAGATATGTATTTTGGTTCGTCGATTATCACTGAGGGATTCTCACTAAACAAAGTTTCAAATTGTCTGAATCCCCAGGAACAAGCCACAACCTCCACATTTGAATTATGACCTGTGCGAATATCCACCTCGCTGTCGCCGAAGTAAATAGCTTCTCCGGGCTTGCAATCAAGTTGTTTAAGCGCCTTGTTTACCATATCAGGTTCGGGCTTAACCGGCACACCATCTACGGCACCGATTATGCAATCAAAGTAATTGGCACCGAATACATGCTCCACCATACCCACTGCAGCTACATTTGGCTTGTTGGTAACAACAGCAAGCTTTATTCCTTTTGACTTAAGAATATCCAGCTGCTCTTTGATACCATCATACGGGTGGGCATGATTGAGTTTTATGCTGTCATACAGAGGCTTAAATTCCTGGTATCTGGAGCACAAGGTTTTCTCATCAAGCTTGTGGTCAAAGGCTCTTTCTACCAGCTTTTTTGCACCGTTACCGACAAAATTTTTGTAATCATCAAGGGTCCAATTGGACACAACACCGTATTTTTTCAGCAAAATTTCGCATGCATCGGCCAAGTCGTCAATAGTGTTAATCAAGGTGCCGTCCAAATCAAATATAGCGCATTTAATTTTTTTCATACAAATCACTCAAATCCTGCTCTTTGATTTTCATTTTTCTTCTGACTAAAGAAGCTATAACAATCACAACCGTGATTGCGGCGATTACCGCCGACTCAATATAAATTCTCTGCTCATCTTTTTTGCTGTCCGCGCTGAGCCTGCCACTCTTTACCTGGGACCAAAGGTTGTTCTGCAGTTCGAGAATATTTTGGGGCAAATTCTCAAAGCATTGCTTGGATAATTCCTGAGTGGGATACACAGCTTCGTTGCCGTAAAGGGAGGATTCCTTGTTTTCCAGAACAGTTTTGTTGGCAGAGGCGTAATATATATATTCGGCATTTGCAAATGCAACCTGGGGCTCATTCATAAAGTTAATAAATGCTTCTGCTCCCCTTTTGTTCTGAGTGCATTTTGGAATACAAAATGCGTCGTAAAAGTCATTTACCCCTTCTTTTGGGAAACAGTAACCAAGGTCCTCATTGTTTTCGTACATAAGTACATAATCCCCTGCGTAATATGTTGCAAAGGCGTACTCACCCGACTCCATAAGGTTAAAAACCTCGTCCATAACATATACAGGACTAACCTTGTCCTTTTGCAGGGCAAGCAGCTGTGATGCCTCAACCCACTGGGATTCGGAATCCGAATTAATGCTCTGTCCCAAAACAAACTGAGCAATGGCAAAGGCATCTCTGGAGTTGTTGAACATTAACACCTTGCCCTTGTATTGTTCGTCCCATAGTACGCTCCAGGAATCAGGAGTTTCCTTGACCAATTTTTTGTTATAAATAAGAACGGTAGTACCTGTATTGAAGCAAACAGAATACTTTTGTTCCGGGTCAAAATACAAATTTCTGCAATCGTCACGAATCAAAGCAAGATTCGGTATATTGTCGTAATCCAGGGGCAACAGCATATTTTCGTCAATAAGGCGCTGTACCATATAATCGGAGGGTACAATAACATCGTACGATACTCCGCCTCCGGACAGCTTTGAATACATATTCTCGTTACTCTCGAAATTGGAATAATTTACCTTTGCGCCGGTCAGTCGCTCAAACTCCTTTACCACATCAAGGGAGCCGTCCTCTCCGTCGGAGATATACTCACCCCAGTTATAAACATTGACAGTAGTACCTTGCAGTCCGAGATTCTTATAATATTCTACCTGTTCCTGAGAAAACACTTTGTCCTGTGCAAATACAGTAATAGCGGAAAAAGAAGATGACAATAAAAGAAGGGATATAACTAAAGATAATGCTCTTTTCATCTTTTTGCCTCCTTTTTGTCCGCCTTGCTCTGTGCAATATTCATAAGCACAAGAAGTACAAAAATAACAACAAACATAATTGTGGATAACGCAAACATATCCGGCTTTACTCTCTTTTTTGTAAGAGAAAAGATATATATGGGCAAAGTCTGGAATGATGGTCCGTTGGTAAAATAGGAAATAATAAAATCATCCAGGGATAATGTAAAGCTCATAACGCAACCGGTAATTATGCCACTCATTATCTCGGGCAAAACCACCTTAATAAATGCTTTTATCGGCTTGCAACCCAGGTCAACCGCCGCCTCGTAAATATTCATATCGAACTGACGAAGCTTTGGCATAACATTGAGAATCACATAGGGCAGGCAGAAAGTCACATGAGCAATCAGCAATGTACCGAATCCCATAACCTGATTTTTGCGAACTAATGAGCCGGCAAAAACAAACAAAAGCATCATTGATATACCGGTTACTATCTCCGGATTCATCATAGGAATATTAGTGATATTCATCATAGTGCGCTTATACAAAACGCTCTTGTTCATAAATAGGCCCACAGATGCCATTAGTCCCAGTACAGTAGAAATAACCGCCGAGCATACAGCAAGAATAATTGTATTCTTTAATGCCAGCATAGCGGCAGAATCGGCGAACATCTCCTTCCACCAATATAGGGAAAAGCCACTCATTTGGTAAGTGCTGCTGCTGGAATTGAATGAAAACACCATCATAACAATGATTGGGGCATACAAAAACAGAAAAATGAATCCCATATACAGTTTTGATACGACAGAAGTCTTTTTCATATTACAACAC
>JAQXWS010000068.1 GCA_029225565.1 Eubacteriales bacterium | reverse complement strand
AGTCCAAAATCAACACTCACTCCGGCGCCCTTTGCCGTAATGATATTACCGTCGGTAACAACATATTCATCTGACAGAACACAGCCCTCAAGCTCGTCCTCATATCCGGGAAAACAGATACCCTCTTTTCCGTTCATCATTCCTTTATGGCCAAGAATAGACGGCGCCGCGCATATTGCACAAATAGGAACACCTACATTATTAGCGTTAGAAATTGCAGATTGAACAACCTCGCTGTTCTCCAAATTAAGGGTACCGGGCATACCGCCGGGTAAAACAATAGCCTCAACATCGTAAAAATCAAAATCCTCAACAGCCATATCAGCAACTATCTGTACTCCGCACGAAGATGCAACAGTCATACCTGTAACGCCGACTGTTTTTACATCAATCTTTGCTCTGGTCATCATATCTATAGGTGCAAGGGCCTCGATAATTTCGAATCCCTCTGCCAAAAACACATATACCATAAATATTATCCTCCGTTTTTTAACGCAATAGGCTTGTGTAAACTACAACCCTCAAACAAATAATCTGTAATTTCCTTACTTTCGTCGAATACTATACTTTCAATACTGATTTCTTGAACAAACCCGCGTTTTTTATAATAATCAATCAGCGGCTCATCAGCGGGAATCAAGCACAAAAAATCTCCGCAATTATCCGTGGCGTAGGACAAAAGCTCAGTCATGCAACCATTTGCTCTGTACTCTTTTTTTGTGCAGGCAGCATATACATACCCGCCCTTGCAGCCGTCAATCGTACAATCAACCAAGAACATAAGTGACTGTATTCCCTTTTCGCCGTACAATCCAATGCAATAACCGTGTTTAAGATTGTTAATAAAGTACATAATATCTTCAACAGAATCCCCAAAGGCCTCCTGCCAAATTTCGATTATGTCATTATTGTTTGTTACCGATTTAATAATCATAGGTCGCCACACATTTTCTCAGCCATAACTCAGGGTAATAGGACTGTTTAGCCCTTCGTAATCCGTCAATTCCAAGGTCCTCTTCTCGATTTACAAATTCATAATCAGACAGACACCGTTTTGTGAATTCTTGATTAATGATGGTGTATGCGCCCTGAATATCGCCGTCCGCTTTTTCAAAATGGGTGACAAAGCATTTGCCGTTAAGCATCGGCTCACCCATGGTGTAAGCAACAACCTCTCCGTCCACACGAATCAAACCGCCAATGAATCCCAAACTGTCATAATGCTCAAAAGCAGTAAGCACTGCCTCAAACTCAAAAGAATAATCTTCATCGTCGGCGTCTCGGCTTTCTATCCATTTTTTATGAAAAGCGATGCAATCGTCGATATTATTGCTGTCTATTAATTCAAAAATCCAGTCAGGGTTATTCTTGTTGAAATTATTAATATGATTTCGCTTACCGTGATACTTTTTTCCGGCAAGGGTGGTCATTTTTTCTACCGAATAAATATAGTCGTTATAGCCGTCGTCAAACTCGTAGGAAAATTTGCCTGTAAACGCTTCTTGAAGCATAGCCAGATATCCGTCTGTAACACCGTAAATCTTTGGCGTAACGCCTAACTCCTTTGCATTTTCAACAATCGCAATCACAGCATCAGAAAAATCGCCCTCGCCGATGGGCAATGAATAGGAAATATCATCTCCTCTGCCCCAGCGACATATCAAAAAATCATTGTAATGACATATCTCGGTGCAGTATGCAGTACTCCATACAAACAGATTACCAAATGTGTATTCACAGTTATAACTGCCTGCATGAGTAAGGCACTTGTTTACCCAATCCTTATCACTTAATGTAGCTTTATGGAATTCAAGCATTATTAAGCCCCTCTTTTACTATTCGTACTACCTCATTATGTATATGCTCTACAGAATACGGCTCGGTTCCGTCGCTGCAGGGTACTACATACCAGCCCTGCTTTTTTGCGGCGTAAAGAGCAGATTCTCTACAGCGGTTCAGAAAATCAACATTTGCCTCATGCACGTCTTTTTTACCCTCATCGCCATTGTATCTTGAGGTCATCAGCTTTTGGGAAATCTCTACGGGCATATCAAGATAAATCACCATATCGGGCTTGGGGATACCAATTTTGTTGTATTCAAAATCAGCGCTCCAATCCAAATATTCGTCCCATTGGGATTCGTCAATTTTTTCCATTTGGTAAATAGAATTTGATGTTGCATATCTGTCGGCAAGAATTAATGTGCCGTTATCATATTCCCTTTTCCATCCCAGCTTGTAGGATGCGAATCTATCAACGGCATAAAAAGCACCGGCGGCATAAGCGTTAACATCATCTGCATTACTTCCGAATTCTCCGCCCAAATACATCTTTACAAGGGTGCTGGATGGACTGTCATAATCAGGTAGTTTTATTTTTTTGTATTTTATATCGTTTGAGGCAAAATATTCCTCCAGCAATCGGGTTTGAGTGGACTTTCCGCTGCCGTCAAGTCCCTCCATAATTATTAGTTTTGACATTTATTCTTTTTCTCCAGTTTCTCTTTAGTGCCGTCAGGTCTAACAATATAAGTGTTTTCCAGCTGGCCTATAAGACTCTTTTTAAAACTGTCTATATACTCTCTTCTTAACAAAGCTTGCTCTTGTTTTTCTGCAGGGGACAGTCCCTTGTCAGTTCTGGATTTGCGAGCAAGCTCGTTAATTCTGTCAATTTTCTTTTTATCCATTAGTCCAAAAAGTCCTTTAACTTTTTACTTCTGCTGGGGTGGCGGAGCTTGCGCAGAGCCTTTGCTTCAATCTGTCTGATACGCTCACGGGTAACATTAAACTCCTTGCCAACCTCTTCGAGTGTTTTTGGATTGCCGTCATCAAGGCCGAAACGCAGACGAAGTACCTTTTCCTCCCTGGGTGTAAGGGTCTTAAGTACATCTGTCAGCTGCTCCTTAAGCAAGCTCATTGACGCAGCGTCTGCCGGTGCCAGCGCATCATCATCGGGAATAAAGTCGCCAAGGTGGGAGTCCTCCTCCTCACCGATAGGTGTCTCAAGAGAAACAGGCTCCTGGGCAACTCTTAAGATTTCTCTTACTTTTTCTACAGGCATCTCCAAATACTCGGCAATCTCCTCCGGAGTGGGCTCGCGTCCGTTCTGGTGCAAAAGCTGTGAATTGGCTTTCTTAACCTTGTTGATTGTCTCAACCATATGAACGGGAATTCTTATAGTCCTGGCCTGGTCGGCAATGGCACGGGTAATAGCTTGTCTAATCCACCATGTAGCATAGGTAGAAAATTTGAATCCTTTTGTATAGTCGAACTTATCAACTGCTTTGATAAGACCAAGATTGCCCTCTTGGATAAGGTCAAGGAATTGCATGCCGCGACCTACATATCTTTTTGCAATACTTACAACAAGACGCAAGTTGGCTTCCGCCAATCTCTTCTTTGCATAAGGGTCATTGTCGGTAATTTTTATGGCAAGCTCTATCTCTTCCTCGGCGGTCAGCAAAGGTATCCTACCTATTTCTTTTAGGTAAACCTTTACGGGGTCGTCCATAGCAGCATTGTCATTTACTGCGATGGTATCAGCGGCGTCGGTCTCCTTTGGCAGGTCAACCTCAAGGGTAATACCGTCAAGAGTCTCGGCAGAAAAGTCATCAATAATATTGATGTTGGCTGCATCAATGAGTTCATTAAGCTTTTCCAGTTCATCCACATCAAGGTCAAGCTCAACAATAAGAATGTCAATCTCCTGGGCAGTAAGATGACCGGATGCCTTGCCTTTTTCTACAATCTTTTTAAAGGCGTTCATCTTCTTCTCTTCCTGGGGACTGAGAGGTTGCTGTTGTTGCTGTTGTGCCTTATCTTTTTCCATAATTATTCTCCTCCACTATGTATTGCTTTTGAATAAATTTCTAAAGTCATCATCACTCATACCGGATATGTCCGGTGAGTTGCGTTTTTTATATTCTGAATTGATAACATCAATACAGTCAATAAATTCTTTTTTTGCGTAGGTGCTATCCCCCGACCTGGCAATAATTCCGGATAATCGTCCCATCTCAGCATCTGTTAATATTTGGCCAAAGGCAGATAAATCCGGTTTTAAACCGTCATTAGTCTTTGCAATGATAAAATCATAAACCTTGCGAACAAACCCCTCGCTTAGAGCGTCTGCATTAAGTTTGTCGCAAAGCCTTGTGCAATCGGGATAAAGTAACAGTAATCCCAACAATCTGTCCTGTGCCTTAATTTGCCGTGTGGATACAGAGGCGTCATAGCTCTCCTTGCGTGCTGTTTTTACACTTTCCTCAACTATTGACTTATATTCTCTGCGCTTGTCATTGCGGACTCGCTTGGAATGGTAGGAGTCAAGCTGGGATTGTATGCTCCGCTTTTCAACACCCAACTCCTCGGCTAATCGGGACAAATACAAATCCTGCTCTATTGGTGTGGTCTTATCCAACACCTTAATACATTCATTAAGAAAATCAAGCTTACCTTGGGTCGTATTCAGATTACTGTTTTTTCGTAAAGACAGTAATGCAAATTCTATCTCGTTTGAGGCACCCTCAAGCATAGCCTTAAACTTGTCTCTACCGTAGGTTTTGATAATTTCGTCAGGGTCCTTACCGCCCACCAAGCTGGGAATTTTTACCTTAACATCGGTTTGGCTAAACAGGGATATAGCTTTGTTAAGCGCTTTTTGGCCTGCTTCATCGCAGTCGTATGCAAGGATGACGCTCTTTGCATATCTGGAAACAAGTCTAACCTGCTCTGAGGTTAGGGCTGTGCCGCAGCCGGCAACCGCATTGGTAAAGCCTGCCTGATGCATTGCAATAACATCCATATATCCCTCGCACAAAATAAGTGCCTCGTCGCCGCTGTCTTTTGCATAATTCAAGGCAAAAAGTTCATTGGTTTTTTTATATACCAAGGTATCGGCTGTATTGATATACTTTGGTTTGCTGTCATCCAGCACTCGGCCGCCAAAGGCGATAACATTACCCCTGACATCAATTATCGGGGTCATAACACGATTACGGAATATATCGTAGTAGCCCTTGTTACCTTTTTTAACTACGCCGGCTTCTATCATCTCGCTTATGGTAAAGCCTTCGCTTTTTAGGTGCTTGAGCAGTAAGTCCCAGTTGTTGGGAGCATAACCAAGGCCAAAATGATTTATTGTTTTTTTGGTGAGACCTCTGTTGAGGAAGTAATCAAGTCCTATTCTGCCGTCATCACTCATCAAAAAGTTGTGATAAAACTTGGCTGTAGCGCGGTTAAGCTCCAGTATCCTGCGTCGCTTCTTCGCCAAGGAGTCGTCATATCCCTCGTCGGGCATTTGGATTCCTGCTCGCTGTGCAAGAGTTTTAACAGCGTCGATATAATCAAGATTTTCTATCCTTTTGATAAATCCGATAGCGTCACCGCCTGCGCCGCAGCCAAAACAATAAAAGCTTTGAGTGTCCTCATACACAGTAAATGACGGCGTCTTTTCGTTATGGAATGGACAAAGACCTACAGAAGTGTTGCCCCTCCTCTTTAATGACACATAGGACGAAATTATGTCATTAATATCTGTTTTCATTTTTAGGTCCTGCAAGAATGCGTCGGACAATGCCATAATTTCACTCCCCTTTTTCAGTCAATCCAGAACATAGGAACAAATAACTGATTAAATATTTTCAATGAATAGTTGTCGCTCATACCGGCAATATAGTCGCATACTGCACGCTCATTTCCATCCTTTTCGGCAATAATTCGATACTGGGTAGGCATATCCTCCGGATGAGATATGTAATGCTCGTACAACTTTTCAAGCATTGCAACAGCCTTGACCTCCTCGCTTTTGCATACAGGATTTTTGTAAACAGCCACAAACATAAAATCGTGAAGCTCATTAAACAAAGTCCAGTAATCGTCACTCATCAATATTTTGTCACCGTCACGACTGTTGTTGATAACATTCATTACCATATTATTGATGCGTTCGCTCTTGCTCATACCCAGGGACATCCTCAATTCAAGGGGAATATCCTCTTCATTCATAACTCCGGCACGAATAGCGTCGTCAATATCGTGATTAATATAAGCAATTTTGTCGGAAATTCTAATGATCTGTCCCTCTAAGGTGTAGGCATCCTCCCCCTTAGTATGGCACAAAATTCCGTTCTTAACCTCATCAGTAAGATTAAGGCCTTTGCCGTCCTTCTCGATAAATTCGGTTACTCTCACACTTTGTTCATAATGCTTAAATCCTGAATCACACAGCTTGTCCAACGCTCTCTCTCCTGCGTGACCGAATGGAGTGTGACCAAGGTCGTGGCCCAGAGCAATCGCCTCCGTTAAATCCTCGTTAAGCTGAAGAGCGCGAGCAATGGTGCGTGCAATCTGTGCAACCTCAAGGGTGTGGGTAAGACGGGTTCTGTAATGGTCGCCTGTGGGGGCAAGAAACACCTGGGTTTTATGCTTAAGGCGACGAAATGACTGGCAATGAATTATCCTGTCCCTATCACGCTGAAAGCAGGTACGGATAGTACATTCCTCTTCTTCTGCCGTCCTGCCTCTACTTTTGGCGGAAAGGCAGGCTCTTGGTGACAATATTATTCTTTCGTTTTCTTCTGTTATTTCTCTGATGCTTTTGTCCATATTGTCCTCTTTCGTCACATTTTGTCATAACAATAATTCGCTATTTTATACAACAAATATTGCATATTCCCTTTATTTTTCTTGACTATTTTTTGTTATAAATGTATCATCATATTGTATGAGGTGAAATTATGACGGCATTTTATCTTGCAGTGGCAATATTTATTATCTTGTTTCTGTTCTTATATTGTCAAAATAACATAATTGATGTTACTAAATATCGACTCCATAGTAATGATGTAAACAGTGAAATTAAAATTGTTCAGCTAAGCGACCTACACTCCAAGCCCTTTGGCAAGGTTATAGAATTAACCGAAAAACAGGCACCCGATATAATTGTAATCACCGGTGATTACATCAACGACAAGTGTCGCAACAAAAATAAAATGCTGCAATTCGGTATAGAACTGCTTAATATAGCCCCGGTATATTATATCACCGGCAATCACGAACGCAGGTTGGATAACTTTGACGAGCTTATGGGCGAACTCAAGAACATCGGCTTTACTGTTTTGCTGAACGAAATTGTAACAACTGATATAAACGGCAGTACAGTCAATATATTAGGTTTGGACGAAAATCAAGCCGACTTTGAAGACTACAAGGCACGCAAAAACGGTACATTCCAGTATCAAGATATGTCCGGGTATTTCAATAGCCTTGCTAAACTCAACGGATTCAAGCTGGTTTTGTCACACTTTCCCGAAAACTACAAGGCTGTTACCGAAAACAATTACAGCCAATACGATTTTGACCTGCAGCTGTCGGGACACGCCCATGGCGGACAGTTCATACTGCCGATTATCGGCCCGGTATTTTCTCCCGGTCAAGGCATAAGGCCAAAATATGCCAGAGGCAGCTTTGGTGACAGACCCAAGTTGATAGTATCGAGAGGGCTGGGTAACGCAGAGTTTCCTTTTAGATTATTCAATCATCCGCAAATTAATGTAATCAGCATATCAAAAGACTGAAACCTCATTGGCTTCAGTCTTTTATACTTTTGCAAATCTTGATTCAATATATTTTATATCATACTTACCGTTACTGATATCAATAAGCTTTTCTCTCAGCTTTTCTACACCGTCTTCTTTAACAGAAAAGGTCACGGTAACATTGTCTGCAAAATCGGTATTGATAATATTGGCATTATGGGAGGATAACAGAACATTAAGGCGTTCATAAAATGAATAATCAACACCTACAGACATTATGCTGCACTGTGCCATAGTTATAATGTTGCCCGATTCTACAGCAATCTTTGAGGTATGGGAATAAGCTCTTACCAGACCGCCTGCGCCCAATAATGTACCTCCAAAATATCTGGTTGCCACTACGCATACATCCTGTAATCCTTCTTTAAGGAGGACATCAAGCACGGGCACACCTGCGGTACCGCCCGGCTCACCGTCATCGCTGTAGCGCTGTATGTTATTTTCACGCAGAACATAGGCATACACATTGTGAGTAGCGTCCCAATGCTTTGACTTGATAGCGTTAATAAAATCAACAGCCTCCTGCTGACTTTTTACCGGCTTTACATAACCTATGAACTTTGACTTTTTTTCGATAAAAGAATCAGATGACTCAAATTCAACGGTCTTGTACTCTTCCATAACAATCCTAAACAAAAAACAAGGCAACAGAATGTCTGTTGCCCTAATTCTTTATGCCTTTTTTGCAAATCTCTTGTTGAATCTGTCAACGCGTCCGCCTGTATCAACGAGCTTTTGCTTACCTGTATAAAATGGGTGGCACTTTGAGCAGATGTCAACCTTCATATCGCCCTTAGTGCTCTTTGTCTCGTAAGTAGCACCGCAAGCGCATTTAACTGTGCATGTTTCGTAGTTTGGATGAATTCCGTCCTTCATTAACTTTCACCTCACTTAATCTCATAACGGAGTGTATTATATCAAAGTAATTTGTAAAATGCAAGTGTTTTTTTAGATTTTTTTGTATTTACAGCATTTCCCAAAATAAAATGAATACAACATAGCCTCTTTAACCGACTTGTTCAGTGTCTTGGATACGGCATATTTGTAGAATGCTATTTGATTTTTGTATCTATCCAAAAGTTCCTCCTCGTCGGTTGCGTGGTCAGTTTTGTAATCAACCAGTACCAGTTCACCATTTTCCTCAAATACGCAATCTGCAATTCCCTGTATCAATACCTTGTCATCATATTCGGTATCTTCCAGCCGATTGACTTCCACAAATGATGACACATTGATTTCGCGGTAAATTTTGTCGCTGCTGAACATACGCTCGGCAAAGTCGGAGCCGAACAATTCCTTTAGCTTAGCTCTGTCCAAGCAGGCTCCTTGCTCCTGAGACAAATATTCACAGCTAACCAATCTGCCAATCTCATCTTCGATGCACTCTCTTGCATTATAGTAATCACAATGCTGCATAAACGCATGCATCGCAGTGCCTCTTTGTGCAGCAGTCATACCTGATTTTTCAAGAAATGCCGGTTTTGAACTTGCAATATATTTGAAGTCGTAATCTTTTTCATCCAGCGATGAGGCAGTGCGCTTGCCTATAAATCCTGCCAAAGAACGGCGCTGATACCTATATGATAATCTGTCTCTAATGGCGTCTGTCATAGTTGATTCGATGATTGACTCCTGCTGCGGTTCCAATTCATCTTCTACCTCATCATTGATAATATCAATATCAATACTAAAATCGTAGTCATAATTAACAGTTACCGGTTTTTCACACATATCTCGCAAAATGCCTGCATCTTTATGCAAAAGTGATGTCATAATCAACAATTCCGCATCACTGTTTGCGTGCCTAACCACAGCCGGCGGTATTTTGCCGGAAACAATGTTGTTACCCAATTTATTGACACTATGCTCAAGGTTGGAAAAGGTAGCAAATGCAACGAATTGTTCCTTTGCCCTGGTTATTGCAACATAGAGAACTCGAAGATTCTCGCTGATTGAAGAGATTGTATTGCGCCTTTTCATTGCCAAATACTGCTGAGTATCGTACTTAAACATTCCCTCTTTGTTCAGCGCCTTCAGACCAATGCCGCTGTTGTTAAGCTGTACATCACCCTTAAGGTCGTCGTTATTATATCTTCCACTGCTGTTAGCCAAAATACATATTGGGAATTCAAGACCCTTTGACTTATGTATCGACATAAAGCTGACGCTATTGTCAGAAAAACTGTTAACAGCCGGGCATTGCATAACAAATCCCGAAGATATGATTCTATCAAAATATCTGACAAATGCAGTAAGACCGACATTATCTCCCGAATCAAAAGTCTTTGCTATTTCTGCCAGCTTGAGAACATTTTGCTTGCGTTGTTCACCATTACCCATGGCAGAAATTACAGACAGATACGAGGTATCGACGATTATTTGTCTGAGTAGTGACTCAACACTCATTGATGAGGCATAGCTTCTGTACTTATCCAAGTCATTGATAAAATCGTCGAATCTGCTGTCACAGCTGATTGAGGCGTACAAATTAGAGCCGGGATAACTGACCCTTGCCGCAGCAATGTCATCCGCAGTATAGCCGTAAAATACAGACATAAGAGTCGCCAGCAAATACACATCCTGTACCGGATTGTCAATTACCCTTATTAGGGACAATAGTATTGATACCTCGTTACAATCGAACAAATTACTCTTGTTTTCGGTTACAACGGGGATTCCGTACTCGGTAAATACCTTTGTAAAAACAGGAATTTTTCCGGAAGCGCTACGAAACAGCACTGCTATGTCGCTGTATGTAACATCCCTTGTGCCGTCACCCGACTGTATCTGTTCTTTTCTGCTAACCTTGTTGATAATATACTTGGCAACCTGCCTCGCTTCGTATTCAACAGAATCCACATTATCCGGAGTATCTATCAATTTTAGTTGTGCGCTGGCGACATTACTGTCAAAATAAGAGGCTCCGTTGTTAAGATATTCAAAATAATTGTAGTCAATTTCGCCAACACTACGGGTCATAATATTTGAAAACACCATATTGGTATAATCACAAATTCCCTTTCTGGAACGGAAATTCATATCCAAGAATATCTTTTGGTTAACATCATCATTTTGTGGACTGTAGAGAGAATATGTATCTTTTTTGTCGTTAAAGATTTTTGGCATAGCTAATCTAAAGCGATATATACTCTGCTTTATATCTCCTACCATAAATCGATTATGCCCGTTTGACAATGCTGCAAACAAAGCGTCCTGTGCATAGTTTGTGTCCTGATACTCGTCCACCAAAATCTCGGCAAATCCGTTTTTCATTTCTACTGCCAGGTCAGTCTGTGCTGTGTCGCCATTGTCATCAATATATAGTAATAAATCAGTTGCAAAATGCAGAATATCAGAAAAGGAATATCTATTTAGCTCCTTCTTTTTTTCCATCATTTCGAGGCACAAAGATTTTACTATATCAATCAATTGCACCAAAATAGGATAAAGACATTTGCAATCCTCTTTGTATTCTGCAGAAGTAACGCCCACCAAGCTCATTATGTCTTTTTTGTACAAGCTTTTGTAAATCTCGCGGTTTGCCTTAATCAACGCTTTGGAAAGACCGCAATACCCTTTTGAAGAGCGCGGCAAGGTAACAAAACCGACAGAATCCACAGCTGTTTTGATAGAATCCCAGCCTTCGTCACAGGCTTCAATAATTCTCTCAAAAATCATTTTATCTGCGGACAGGGTTTCCATATACTTATCGTACATATCATCGTTGTCAAGATTATCTGCAGTATCATCAATAATCTGCAGAGCTTCGCAGCAATACAGGGCTATCTGCTCAACAACATATTCACCAACACTTGTTTCTTCAACAGGCAAATCGGGATTGTATAATTCCAAAAGAGAATCCAGCCACGCAAAAGGAAAAGGCTGGGACAATATATAATTGTAAACCTTAATAACAGCATCAATAAGATTGGAATCACTTTTTGGCGTGGACAACAGCTCGCACAGTTCAAAAAAAGAATCGTCACCCTCAGTATGCTTGCGCTCCAGTATTTCTTCTATAGTGCTCCTGATGAGAATTTGCTCCTCCGCATTTTCGATTATTCCAAAATCCTGGGATATATCCAGCTTAAAAAAGTTCTCCCGTACTAAATTGATACAAAATGAATCTATAGTGCAAACCTTTGCGCCGGGCAGCAGAGAAAGCTGACGAATAGCATTAGTGTTGTTTGGGTCAGCAGATATAATATCGTTAAGGGCAGCAGAAATTCTGCTTTTCATTTCTGCGGCGGCGGCGTTGGTAAAAGTAACCACCAGCAGCTTGTCAACATCAATAGGGTTCTTTTCGTCAGTAATGTACTTGATAACACGCTCAACAAGTACCGCCGTCTTTCCTGAGCCGGCAGCAGCACTGACAAGTATATTTTTTCCGCGGGCATTAATAGCGTTGCTTTGGTTGGGAGTCCATTTTTTACTCATTGGCAAGCTCCTCCTTTAGCGTACTAATAACATCATTGTTAGATAATGAAAGTATTTCTCGTTTGGTAATATCCACTCTGTTTCTGCACACGGCCTTGTAATCACAATAATCACAGGTGCGGTCGTGATTAGTACCGTTCACCGGATTTTGGGCAATATTTCCGTTAAGAAGATTGTTACCCATTGACGCAATAAGAGAGTCAATTTTTCGCGACAGAATGCCAATGTCACCCAAGCTCACAACATTGCCCACAACAACATTTGCATTACTCATTTTTGCCGGAATAAAATTGCCTTTCAGCTCATGCTCCATACGCTGTGCAAGCTGGTGAGCATCATCATTCAGGACGAGACCCTGCATTTTGAATTCGTCATTATCCTTTTTGCTGATTTCATCCGCGCCGGCATTCCTGTCCATATTGTAGATACTGCGAGCGGAGTGCATATACAAAACACCCGACGCTACACCGGAATACTCGCTGTCACTCTTTGTCAAGGCAAAGAGATAAATCAGCATCTGTAGGTTAAGACCGTACATAATATCACTAAGCTGAAACTTTTTTGTTCCGCTTTTGTAATCCACAACACGAACATATCTGGTGCCTTCGTCATCCAGTACATCAACACGGTCAATAGAGCCCTTGATGCGAATTGAGCCGCCGTTGTCCAGCGGAATTTCGTATGACTTAACCGGTTCATCATTCTTTCCGTCACCGATTTTAAGTTCAAATGCCGCAGCCTTAAAATCACTTTGGCTGAACTCGTCCCGCAGTCTTGCGACAACAGTATTAAGCATATCCGACAGACGCAAAAAATTATAACTGAATCTGGGAGTAAATTGCGCCGAATCACCCATCAGATTATACAGATAATACTTTAGGTACTTATTTACCTCCAACTTTATTATAGCATCGTTCATGGAGGATATGTCGTTGTTCTTTACTAACTGCTCCAGAACATAGTGAATCACCGTTCCGGTCTGCATAGGGTCCATCTCTGCTTTGCTTCTCGGACGAGCGCCAATACCGAATTTGCAAAAGTATCTGAAGGCACAATTATAGTATTCCTCAATCCTGGAAGCAGAAAGATACATATTTTCTTTAAACAAGGCTTTAGCAATATCTGTATTACTCAGCTTTATATCATTATTTCTGACTATGTTTTCTACTGCATTCAGTCGGTCCCGATACCCTTGGTTGGAGGCAAAATACTCTTTTAGCGAGTTTACAATATCGGTATTCTCGTCGTAGTGATTTACCAGCAAATCAAAGCTGTTGCCGTCGCTATAAAGATTGTTCAAGCCAAAATTATTCTCACGATGAGTTACAGCGATATTGGGCAAAATAGCTTTTATCTCTCTGACTATTGATGATTCGCTGTGTTCTCCTGTACCTAAATATGACACATACAAACTATCCCTTGGAGCGCTGACAGCCATATATGCAAAATATTTTTCCTGTGCGTTAAGAGTCTCTCCGTAGGAATACAGCTTAAAGTCATTGCTTATCAACGTTGTTCTGTCACTCTCGGACAAAAGGCCGGATGATGCGACAGACATCGGGAATTCACCCTCGTTGGCGCCAACAACAAATACTGCCCGTGGATTATCGTACCTCATACGGTCGGCAGAGCCTATCTGCACATTATCAAGTCCCGACGGCAATACTCCCAAATCCTCGTTGGACACCATAAGCATAAAGAGATTGTAATACTCCTTGAGGCTGACCGGGGCATCACCGCCAACCATAGCCAGCTTGTCAAGAATATCCATAACCAAATCCCACACTCTGCCCTGCTCATTAGCAAGTGCGGATTTGCCGTTTTTGTCTAACTCTGCCGCTAATTTTCTAACACCCTCGTCAACACCGAAATCCAATAATGTATAGTAGATTGCCTTGCTGATTTGAGCCGGAGATTTGCCGGTGGCGTAAGTTGCAAAATTATTGAGTTTGCCGATAATAATATCCCTGCTTGAGTCCACGGACTCAATTGCTTTTCTGTCATTATCGCCGATTTTTTCTACAAAGCCTCTGGTAGAATCGGTAAACCTGCTTTTCCATCTGACGCCGTTTATGTTCCACATAAAAACATAGTTTTCCAATGCGTTGATGTTATCGTCGGATATGGTGGTCAGTCCCGTCTTAAGTAGGGAAAATATATCCTCACTACGGTATGAGTATATAATAGTTCTAAGCAAAAAGCACACAAACATAACAACGCTTTCGTTATGTATGTTCTGCCTATCGTCATGAAAATAAGGAATATCATATTTGTCAAACGAGGCTTTCAGTTCATTTTCGTACTTGCTAAGGTCACGGCACACAACTGCTATGTCGCTTGCTCTGTATCCTGAGCGCAACAGCCCACATATTCCGGCAGAAACACGGTCACATTCGTCGCTGACACAAAAAGCAGAATACAACTTAACACTATTATCTTGACAATCAACGGTATCCTTAACATTGGCATAAAAGTATTTTTCTATCAACGCCAGTTCGTTGCTACCGGCTCTGCGATTTTTGTTAAGAATTACGGGCTCCAGTACCGGAACACCGATTTTTTTTGCAACAGAGGTGAGGATGTTGATATTGCTGTTAACATAGGAAAACAAATCGTACTTATCGTTGTTAACCACGGAATCGGTACAAAATGTTACATACACCTCATCTGCCTGGCGAAGAACAACCTCGAGTATCTTATATTCCTGAGCCACAAAGCCGCTGAATCCGTCGATATAAACGATGCTGTTCCTAAAATAATCCAGACCTGAAAGTTTTTCGTAAATTCTGGTAAGCTCGTTGGCAGGGTCAAGGTACTTACCTTCTATCAATGCGTCATAAGCATCTGTAATTAAAGATATATCTGCCAGCTTTTTTGCAAGTAATTCTTTCTCGCAATTCTTTGACGCAGACATAATATCCTTGGCAGTAACCCTGCACGACTTCATCTCGTCATAAATTCTGACAAATGAATCAACAAAGGAATTATCGCCGACCTTGTTGCCGAATAATACAAGGTTATCCTGTACCGTGTCCAGCGCTTTACGCACCATAACAGCCTTTGCTCCCTTTGACAAAACAGGCAGCTGAGGGTATCCGTACTCCTTAGACACAATATTAGACAGACGGGAAAAAGAAATGTTCTTTACATTATTTACCTTGCTTTCTCCAAGATCGGTTAGCAACCTTCTTTCTGTAACAAAAGAAAACTGCTCGGGAGTAATGAGCAGAATATTGCTTTCGCCGGATTCAACCTTGTTTTTTATAGAATTGAATACATATTCTGTTTTTCCACTACCTGCTCGTCCAAGTATGCATTTTAACATAAATCATTCCTCCGGCTTAATAAAGCCCTCCTGCATCATACGAGTGTGCGCATCAATAAAGAATTCGTACATAGGTCTGGCTATATCGAATGCCAGCCTCATTTCGTCAATAATTGCAGTAGAATTGAGCCTATTTATATCACCGCTGTGATAACTGAAGCTCATATTCTTTGCATTAAGGAACGGCTTGAGCTCCTCCGGCGCATCGGGGAATCTGTCCTTTTTGTAATAATCCCTGCACTCAAAAGAAAATCCCGCATCTGTACAGGACTTTACCGCATTCAAAAATCGCTTAGGCTCCTCCAAAATCATACGGTGTGCCACACTAAAAGCAGAAGCTCGCCAAGTCCAAAATACAAGGCCGTAACCAAAACTGTTGGGAAACATCTCAAAATAGTAAAAAGGAGCGCATGGATATTCCTTCTTGTACCGCCTGAAAAAAATCCACATATTCTCCCTATACTTAATTTTAGAGCGATTACCTCTTGTGTCACGGTATATACGAGATATAACTCTTGTTGGTTCAAGATACATTTCCTCGTCAATATCGTAGCATATATCGGACAAATCGAGGACCATCTGTCTGAGGGGTACGGTAATCCCCTGTTTAAGTTCTTCCTTATGCTCCTCGTAAAACTCCTTGGAGTCATTGAATCTGTTTAGGCATAAAAGCTCGATGCTCTGCGGTGTAATGCCGGTATAATTATAATTCATTCTTCAACAATCCTTTGTCGAGCATTGACTGTGCGGCAAGCAATGCACAGATTTTTGCTCCATGAAAATTAAGACCGCCCTGAATCCAGGCATAATACGGCTCTCTAATAGGTGCGTCGGCAGACAGTTCAATAGATGAACCGAGAGTAAATGCACCGGCAGCCATAACTACCTTGCTGTCATAGCCCGGCATATCCCAAGGCTCCGGCAACAAATAACTGTCTATTGGGCTGCCACTCTGTACCCCTTGACAAAAAGCAACCAGACTTTCCTCATTTTCCAGTCCCAGGGACTGTACAATATCCCCTCTCTTTGCGTCATAAGCGGGAGTTGTGTCATACCCAAAACAGCTGTATAGTGCAGAAATGTATATTGCACTCTTTAGCGCCTCACCAACTACATGGGGAGCAAAATACAAGCCCATATACAATTCTCTGTTCATTCCGAGTGTGGCACCTACCTCCTTGCCCAATCCCGGAGTAGTGAGTCTGTATGCACACTTTTCTACAAGGTCGTGACGACCGGCAATGTATCCGCCTGTTGTTGCAATACCGCCGCCGGCATTCTTTATAAGAGAGCCTGCAATTAAATCGGCTCCCACCTGAGTAGGCTCGTTTTTTTGCACAAATTCGCCGTAGCAATTGTCCACCATAACGATTGTGTTGGGATTTTTAGCCTTAACGACATTTACTATTTTTTCGATATCTTCAACAGTGAGCGAAGGTCTTAATTCGTAGCCGCGGCTACGCTGAATATAAGCCATAGTTACGGTATCGTCAATAGCATTACCGATGGCGTCAAGGTCGGGTCTGTCGTTCTTTAATGGAACCTCATCGTATTTTACGCCAAAATCCTTGAGAGAGCCCATATTCTCACCGCTGATACCGATAACATTGTGTATTGTATCGTATGGGGTACCGGTAACACTTACCATTCTGTCGCCGGGTCTTAATACACCGAACAATGCAGTAGCAAGAGTATGAGTACCGCAAGTAAAATTGTGGCGAACCAGCGCATCCTCTGCGCCGAACACCTGCGCCCATACCTTATCAAGAGTGTCCCTGCCCCTGTCTCCGTAACCGTATCCTGTGGAAGAAACAAAATGCGTCTCGCTGATACCGAAATCAATAAATGCTTTTTGAACTTTGAGCTGATTATATTCAGTAATATCCTCAACCTCTTCAAGCTGTTTTGAGCAAAGCGCCATAGCCTTTTGGGACATCTTTTCTATTCTTTCATCTATATCAAAAAAAGGAATCATCTGTACATTCTCCACAATCCAATATTTTCAAATCCAAGTCTTTTATAAAAATTCTCGTTAAGCTCCATATCACGCATAAGAAATACAGTACCCTTTATATCACAGCAGATATTGGATACCAAGCAAGAGCCGTATCCCATACCACGCATTTCGTCAGCAGTTCTTACAGCTGTGAGCACGGCGCAATTATCATATATTGATGACAAAATGCCGCTGGAAATTATACTGTCATTTACATTAAGTGTATATGCCTTGGCTGTGCCGTGTCGCACACGGTGACTGATGTCCACATACCAGGACTTAAAATCCTGGTTGTTGTAGTCAACAAAGTTGAACAAATCCATCAGCTTTGGGTACTCATCTATTACAGCGCCCTGCATTGCAGACTCAATCTTTTTTCGGCAGCACATAACTGCACCTTCCTCATATCTGGAGCCCATCCGAAATCTGTCATCACAAAGTATTGTGCCGTATCCTGTTATACAAAAAAAGTGTACCAGTTCCCCATTGTCAAAATCATCGGTCAATGCCATGGTATAGTCATTATCCAACCGGGACAGAATTGCAGTCACTTTGCCATCTATCACCTGACGGTAATATGATGCAAAATTATAACCGACTCCGTAGGATTTCAGCAATGCCAAAATGCGTACAGAAAACAAATCCCTCTGTTCCCAGCAATCAAATTGAGTTATATCGTCAATCTTTTCTATCATAAAACATTTTTTCTAATAACAATCTTGTATTATCAATATCCGACTTCTTTACGACACTTGCGCCTGAATGAATGTAACGAGCCGGGATTGAAATACCCACGACTCTTGCGCCCCTGCCGCTTGTTTGTATAGCGCCTGCATCATTGCCGCCGGCAATGGCCGTCTTTGTTTGGTTAGGAATGCCGTTTTTGTCAGCAAAAGAACGAATTTGTCTGTACAAATCCTTGTCATAAATAGTGCGCCCATCCATAAAGGACACCACAGGGCCGTCCCCGGTTACGCATACCCTGTCGATACCTTTTACCGCGTCAAGGTCGGCGGCAGTAGTTGATTCCAAAATAATTGCAACATCTGCCTCAACAGCAAAAGAGGTACAGGCTGCGCCTCTAAGACCAACCTCCTCCTGTACATTAAAGCAAAAGGTCGTATCGTACTCAAGGTCGGACTGTATCATTTCAATCATAAGCATACAGCCTATACGGTCGTCAAGAGCCTTTGACTTAATGAATCCGTCACCAAACTCGTAGTAATCACTAACAAAATACGCATAATCACCGGGAGAAACCTTGGTCAAAGCCTCATCATAGGACGATGCGCCAATATCAATCAACAATTTGTCAAAGGATGGACACTTGTCCTTTTCGTCATTCTCCAGCAAATGGAATGCTTTGTCGCCGATGACGCCTTTTGTATCACCTACAGACACAACTCTGTCTATGCAGACTCTTGGGTCAATACCTCCAACCGGCGAAAACCGCAAATAACCGTCATCGGTAATTCCGGTAACAATAAAACCCACCTCGTCCATGTGAGCGTTGATGCTTATTTTTTTATTTGGAGTAATTCTTCCCTTTTTTGTGGCGATAATTGAGCCAAGAGCATCCACATAATAGTCGCAGTAATCCTTGATTTGACTAATAATATATTCTCTAACGGCTCCTTCATCACCTGAGGCTCCGTTAAGCAAGCATAATTCCTTAAGCATCAATATCACCTACCTTGTGCCTGATATACTGTGCTATAAGAACAGCAGTATTCTCCACATCGGTAGTATCCACAACCTCAATTGGAGAATGCATATATTTTTCGGGTATGGAAATCAATCCAGTTCTGATTCCGTACCGATTGATAGATATAACATCTGCGTTGGTACCTGTTCTGCCACCGCCCATTACCTCAACCTGGTATGGAATATCACACTTTTTTGCCACAGAAACAAGGAATTCGCTGATACCCCTGTCCAAAATCGGTGCAAAACCAATCATAGGCCCCTTGCCCAAATCTCCGCAGTCACTTCTTTTACAAAAAGGAGTATAACCGAAAGAAACATCAACGACAATAGCTTCGTCTATATTTTTGCTGTATGGTCCAACTTTTGCACCTCTGGTACCTACCTCTTCTTGAGAAGAAAACATAACAGTTATTTTTGCGTCAATATCCCTCAACATATCCAGAGCAAGAATAATTGCTGCAACACCGCTTCTGTCATCCAGTACCGAAGCAGAAATCTGATTGCCCATAAGAGGGGTAAAATTGCGTTTAAATACAACTCTGTCACCGGGTGAAACCAGCTGTTCCGCCTCCGTACGACTAAGTCCAATATCAATTGATACATCGTAAAATTCGACAGCCTTTTTGTCTTCGTCATTCTTTTGCAAATGGGGAGACAGGGTCGACACTATGCCCGGCAGTCTCTCTTTGCCCAGTACCACAACCTCACTTGCCAGCAACATTCTTCTGTCAATTCCGCCGCACTTGTCAACCTTGACAAAGCCGTCGTCACTTATACCCTTGACAACCATACCAATCTCGTCAATATGCGCGTCAAGTAAAAAGTGATAGCCCTTGCCAAAGGTGCAGTACACATTATTCAACGCATCGACAGAAACTTCTCCGTATTCTGCCAATAATTCAGCAACAACAGAAGAAATCTCCCACTCATCTCCGCTAACCCCAACCGGGGTAGTTAATTGTTTTAACAAATCTACCGTATTCATACTAAAACTCGTTTACCAATCTTTTGTATTCTCTGCCTCTGTATTCAAAAGTTTTGAATTGGTCAAAGGCAGGACAGGCAGGACATAACGATACAATATCACCGCTGCATGCCTTTTCTTTTGCTACTATCAACGCTTCTGCCATGGTGTCAACCTTTACGATTTCAAGTCCGCTGTTCCCATAGTCAGGATGGGATGTAACCGACTGATATATTTTTTCTGCTGTTGCTCCGTTAAGCACCAGAAGTTTAACATACTTTAGAATATA
>JAQXWS010000067.1 GCA_029225565.1 Eubacteriales bacterium | reverse complement strand
TCGAGGTATAAACATACATCTTCCTTCGCAAGAAAACGAAATTCAATCCCATTTCTCGAAGTCTGTCAGCGTGTAGAAAAAGGAATAAAAATCATTTGACATTATTTTGTCATTGTCTTTTTATATATAATGTGTTATCATTAGCGTAGCAAATTGTAAATTGTTGAAATTTGTACGAAAGGAAGTTATTTAATGAAGCAAAAGAAAACCTTAAAAAAGGGTTTGCATCTGTACGAGGGCAAGGAACTTTCCAAAGATTTCCCTATTACAAGTGTTGATGCTTCTCCTATTATGGTGTTCCCTTTGAACCAGCATATCGGCAAACCTGCCATACCCATCGTTAGTGTTGGTGACCGTGTTCTTATGGGACAAAAGATTGCAGAGGCAGACGGTGTAATTTCTGCACCGATTCACTCTTCCGTGTCCGGTACGGTAAAGGCCATCGAAAACAGATTGGTTATTGACGGCTCCCATAGTATGAGCATTGTAATTGAGAATGATGGCCTTGGAGAGGCCGTTCCCGGCTACGGCGAGTACAGGGATGCTCTGCAGCTATCATCGCAGGAGATTGCCGCTGTTATTAAGGAAGCCGGCATAGTTGGACTGGGAGGCGCAGGCTTTCCCACCGGAGTAAAGCTGACTCCGAAGAATGCCCGGGAGATAGATACCCTTATTATCAACGGCTGCGAGTGCGAGCCTTATCTTACCGTAGATTACAGAGTAATGCTGGAAAAGGGCGAACAAATAGTAAAAGCGGTCAGATGCGTACAGAAGATGCTACCTAATGCAAAGGCAATCTTCGGCGTAGAAGATAACAAGTCCGACTCCATCAAGGTTATTCGCGGATTTATAAAGCCGGACGACAATATGGATGTTGTGTCACTAAAGACAAAGTACCCACAGGGCGGCGAGCGTTCTCTCATCTATGCAATAAGAGGCAGAAAGATAAATTCAAGAATGCTCCCGGCAGACGCCAGATGTATTGTAATCAATACATCCACCTGCCTGGCAATATATTACGCTTTGTACAAGAATATTCCTCTCACCTTCAGGTATATGACAGTAACGGGTGAGGGCGCCAATAATTGTTGCAATGTCAAGGTGCCTATAGGTATCGACCATCAGTCCGTTGTGGATTTTTGTGGCGGCCTTAAGGACGATGTATGCAAAATAATTTCCGGCGGACCTATGACCGGCTTTGCAATGAGCACGCTGGATGTTCCCGTCCAAAAGACCTCTTCATCCATTTTGGCGTTTACACAGGATGATGTATCCGTGGTTGAGCAGAGCAATTGTATCCATTGCGGCCGCTGTGTAAAGGTTTGTCCCACCGACCTTGTTCCCCAGATGCTTGCCAAGGCAATCAAGCAGAATGATTTCGGCACTTTTGAGTCTCTTGGCGGTATGGAGTGCGTACAGTGCGGTTGCTGTGCATACACCTGCCCCGCAAAGATTCCGCTAACCCAGATGTTCAAGCTTGGCAAGGCCAAGGTTATCGAGAGCAGAAATTAGTAAAGGAGGAATAGAGATGTATAATGTTTCCGTTGCTCCTCATTTGAGAGCACAAGACACTACAAAGTCAATTATGCGAGATGTGGCTATAGCATTGCTTCCTGTTCTTGCTTTTGGCGTTTATCACTTTGGTATGCCGGCGCTTATGGTTACGGTGCTTTGCGTACTGTCCAGCGTTTTGAGTGAGCTTTTGTTCGAGCTTATTACCAAGAGAACGGTCACAATCTTTGACAATAGCGCATTGGTTACCGGTCTTATCCTTGCAGTCAACCTGCCGGCGTCAGTTCCGTGGTACATACCGGTAATCGGCGGAGCGTTTGCCATCATTATTGTCAAGATGCTGTTTGGCGGATTGGGCCAGAATTTTATGAATCCTGCATTGGCAGCCAGATGCTTTTTGCTGATTTCCTTTACATCAAAGATGAGCGACTTCGCCATGTACAAGGTGTACAGCGCAGGCCCTGCCGCTTTGTTTAAGGAAGGCAAAATCAAGGATTGCTTTGCACTTCTTTCCGGCCATTCCGAGACTGCTCTTGATGCCGTATCCGGAGCCACTCCGCTGGTAACTCTTGGCGAAGGCAGCCAGGTTGACCTGCTTTCCCTGTTCCTGGGTATGCACGGCGGTACAATAGGCGAGGTATCTGCTCTTGCAATTCTTGTTGGCGGTATTTACCTTATTGCGAGAAAAGTAATTTCTGCCAGAATTCCTGTTTGCTATATTGTATCAACAATTGCATTCATTGCAGTTATCAGCGCAATTAAGGGCAATGATATTACTGCGAATTATCTGTTGGGCCAGGCACTTTCCGGCGGACTGCTGGTGGGCGCATTCTTTATGGCAACGGATTATGTTACCAGCCCTATTACTCCTGCCGGCCAGATTGCCTACGGTATTCTGCTGGGCTTTGTGACTGCTATGTTCCGAGTAGTTGGCTCATCGGCAGAGGGTGTATCATATGCAATTATTATTTGCAACCTTCTTGTACCGGTTATCGAAAAGATTACAGTACCCAAGCCTTTCGGCTCAGTTAAAGCGAAAGGAGAAGCAAAATAATGGCAAAGAAGAAATCAAATATTTTTACCAATACATTAGTATTAGTTGTTGTTACATTTGTTGCTATTGCGGCTCTTGCTGTAGTAAATCAGATTACAGCCGAGCCTATTGCCAAGGCGGATGTAAACCTCAAGGCTCAGGCCTTCAAGGTTGTGTATGCAGATGTCGCCGAATTTGCCGAAATTGACGGCGTAGAAAAAATGATTGAGGAGTCGGCAGCACTGCTGGAGGAAAACGGATTCGGCGGCTGTACTGTCACCGACGCCCTTGCAGTTAAGAATGATGCCGGCGATACCGAGGGCTATATTGTAGTATCAACATCGCCCAACGGTTACGGTGGCGAGATTCAGGTAGCTATCGGCATCAAGGACGAAAAGATTACCGGCTTCACAGCAATCAAGAATAACGAGACTGCCGGCCTTGGCTCAAAGTGTACCGAGCCGGAATACACCGACCAGTTTGCAGGCAAGGCTGCCGCTGTCTTGAGTTACACAAAGTCCGGCGCATCATCCGACACAGAGATTGATGCAATCAGCGGTGCAACTATTACCACAAATGCTACGGTAGAGGCTGTTAACGCAGGCATTATTTTCTATCAGCAGAATTTTGGAGGCGGTGTCCAGGAGATTGAGGGCCCCGACCTTACAGAGTATTATCAGCAGGCATACCCTGACGCAAAGGAATTTGCCGATGTTGAGGGTAGCGACAAGATGATAGAGTCCTCTGCAAAGCTGTTGGCGGACTGCGGTCTTGACACCTGCACCGTTGAGGAGATTAAGGCTGTCAACGGTGGCGAGGGTTATGTGATTTCCACCACCGGTATCGGCTTTGCCAAGTCCGCACCCATCCAGATAGTAATCGGTATCAAGGACAATAAGCTCACCGGTTACGCAGTAGTCAGTCATATGGAAACTCCGGGATATGGCGCAGCCTGTGAGGAAGAGCCCTTTGCCGGCCAATTTGCAGGCAAGGATGCGGCAGTTCTCGGCGCCGACGAGGTTGATGCAATCAGCGGCGCAACCTTTACTACCACAGGTATCACCAATGCGGTCAATGCCGCCATCGTATTTTACCAGACCAATCTCGGCGACGGTTCCGTTGAGATTGACAAAAACGCAATTGCCGAGTCAGCAAATGTAGATGCTGCCTCCGGCGCAACAGCATAGGGAAGGGGGATTTTTTGTGAAAGCTATATTAGAAAGACTTTATAACGGTATCATCAAGGAAAATCCTACCTTTGTACTGATGCTGGGTATGTGTCCCACGCTGGCTGTAACAACCAGCGCACTCAACGGTTTGGGAATGGGCGTTGCCACCATGGCAGTACTTATTCTGTCTAACTTGATTATCTCTCTTCTTCGCAAGATTATTCCGGAGGGAGTCAGAGTGCCGGTATATATCATTATTATCGCATCGTTTGTTACTATTGTAGAGATGCTGATGCACGCATTTGTTACTCCGCTGTACAACAGCTTGGGCATCTTTATTCCGCTTATTGTTGTTAACTGCATTATCCTGGGAAGAGCCGAGGCTTATGCTTCCAAGAATAATGTGTTTCTATCCATCTTTGACGGTATCGGCGTCGGTATCGGCTTTACCATCGGCCTTACTGCCATCGGTATCGTGAGAGAGCTGCTGGGTGCCGGCACATTGTTCGGCAAGCAGGTTATGCCTGCCTCGTACGAGCCTATCTCAATCTTCATTCTTGCGCCCGGTGCATTCCTGGTTTTGTCATTGCTGTGTGCATTGATGAACAAGGTCAAGAGCAAAACCGGTAACAAGGCTGAAGCCCCAAAGAGATGTGACGGCAATTGTGCGTCATGTCCGTCTGCAGAAAAGGAGGGTAAATAATGGTTGGAAAGTTATTTTTAGTTCTCATTACCACAGCGTTGATAAACAATGTTGTGCTTAGCCAGTTCCTTGGTATTTGCCCCTTCCTCGGCGTATCAAAATCAACAAAGACAGCTGCCGGTATGGGTGGCGCAGTAGTATTTGTTATTACTCTGTCATCATTGGTTTCCGGTATTCTTTACAAATTCGTGTTGGAGAAGCTTAATCTTCAGTATTTGACAACCATTGTATTTATTATTGTAATTGCATTTCTGGTTCAGTTGGTGGAGGTTTTCCTCAAGAAGGCAGTTCCGGCACTATATAAGAGCCTGGGTGTATATCTTCCGTTGATTACCACCAACTGCGCTGTGTTGGGTACTGCGCTTACCAATGTTCAGCAGCAGAACGATATTCTTACCGGTGTTGTTACCGGATTCGGTACTGCTGTTGGCTTTACTATCGCTATCGTTATTATGGCAGGCGTCCGCGAAAAGACAGAGAACAACGATTATCTCGGTTGCTTCAAGGGAACTCCCGCTGTACTGATGACTGCTTGTTTGATGTCAATTGCCTTTTACGGCTTTAACGCATTTGCATAAGGCAGAAAGGAGCATACAATGGATATAAAACAAATATTATTGGCTGTAGGTGTTGTGTGTGCCATCAGCTTGGTTATCGGTATAATCCTCGGCCTTGCGGAAAAGGTGTTCCATGTAGAGGTTGACGAAAAGGCTGTTGCAATCCGCGAGGCACTTCCCGGCAGTAACTGCGGAGGTTGCGGATACGCAGGCTGCGACGCAATGGCTGAGGCTATTGCAAAGGGCGCTGCTCCTGTTACCGGTTGTCCGGTGGGTGGAGCAACCGTGGCGGCAAAGATAGGTGCCATTATGGGCCAAGAGGTTGGCGAGATGGAGCGCAAGGTAGCTTATGTAAAATGTGACGGTAATAGTGAAAAAAGGACTCGTGACTACAACTATATCGGTATTGACAGCTGTACCTATGCCGCTATGATGCCGGGTTCAAGCCCCTACGCTTGTAAATACGGCTGTCTTGGATTCGGTTCCTGTGCAAAGGTTTGTCCCCAGAGAGCAATCCGTATTATCAACAGAAAAGCAGTGGTGGACGAGGAATTGTGCGTTGCCTGCGGCAAGTGCATTGCCACCTGTCCTCATGACCTTATCGAACTGGTTCCTGCCAATTCGGTGTATAGGGTTCAGTGCTCGTCACATGTTAAGGGCAAGGATGTTCGTGACGCTTGTACCAGCGGTTGCATCTCTTGCCGCGTTTGCGAAAAGAAGTGCCCCACAGGTGCAATTACCGTTGTAGATAATATTGCAAAGATTGATTATGACAAGTGCAATAGATGCGGTCTTTGCGCTCAGTCATGTCCGAGAAAGATAATTAAGGAATATAATTAAAAAAAGTTTGATATTTTTTGAACAAAGTGTTGACTTTAGTAATAATTTAATATATTATACTGGTAAATCGATATATCATTTTTAGTTTTAAGAAAAGGAGTAAAGGATTATGACTAAAATGAAAAAGATTCTTGCTATCGGTCTTGCAGGTGTTCTTGCAGTAGGTTTTGCTGCATGCAGCAACGGCGGTTCCGAGCCGGCAAACGACAACAAGGAAGAGACAGCAACCGCTAAGACAGGCTTTGCAGTAACAGCCAGCCTCGGTCACATCTCACATGACGAGAGCGAAGAGACTATCGAGATTAGCACAGTTGCAGCCGCAGTACTTGTAGATGCAGACGGTAAGGTTATCACCTGCCAAATCGACGAGGCTCAGACACAGCCAAACCTTAAGGAAAATGACGGATTTGTTGCTGAGGACGCACTCAGAACAAAGAAGCAGAAGCTTGAGGACTACGGTATGAAGAGCGCTTCTCCTATCCAGAAGGAGTGGTATGAGCAGGTTGATGCATTTGAGAAGTGGGCAGTTGGCAAGACAGCTGACCAGGTTACCGCAGGTATCGGCGAGGACGGCTATCCGACAGACGCTGACCTTAAGGCAGGATGCACAATCTGGGCAGGCAATTTTGCTAAGGTAGTTTCCGAGGCTATCACAAACGCTGCTGACAAGGGCGCTGCTGCTACAGATACTCTCAAGCTGGTTATGCAGACAGAGAAGTACTATGAGAGCAAGGCAGGCGAACTCGTACAGTATGACACAAACATTGCTGCTGTAACAACTGACGCTGCCGGCAAGATTACTTCTTGCATCGTTGATGCTACTCAGGGCAAGTGCTATGTTAAGGATGGCAAGTTTGTAGATAAGGACGGAAAGGCTTATCCCGAGATGGAGATTAAGTCCAAGAAGCAGCTCCAGGGCGACTATGCTATGAAGAGCGTTTCTCCGATCCAGAAGGAGTGGTTTGAGCAGGCTGAGGCTTATGAGGCTTGGGCAGTTGGCAAGACAGCTGACGAGATCAAGGCAGGCATGGGCGAAGACGGTAAGGTTGCAGACCTTGCATCAAGCTGCACAATCACAGCTTACGGCTTTACATCAACAGTTGCTGAGGCAGCTACAAAGTAATTTAGCTTTAACTAAAAAAGGAGTCGCAAGACTCCTTTTTTGTTGCATATTTCTGTTGAATAAGCGAGTTGTTTCTGTTATAATTCTATTATGAAAAAAGTGTTGTGTCTTTTTGTTGCTGTGGCGATTGCTCTTGTCTGTACATCCTGCAGCACCAATACCGAAAAGAAAGAAAAATATACTGCCAGCTTTTTGGATTTGTTCGATACTGCGTCCACTGTTATTGCTTATGACACCGGTCAGGAAAGCTTTGATAACCACTATCAGCAGTTTTACAACGAGCTGGAGGCCTATGACCATCTGTATGATATATATCACCTGTACGAGGGTATCAATAATTTGTATATAGTCAACGCAAATGCCGCCAAGGCTCCCGTCAAGGTTGACAGCAGGATTATCGAATTGCTGAAGTACGGCAAGGAGATATACAAGCTCAGTGACGGAAAGACAAATATTTGCTTTGGCTCAGTTCTTTCCCTGTGGCACCGTGAGCGCAGTATTGCCTCCGACGACCCTTCGTCTGCCAGACTTCCCGATATGCAGGAGTTGAGAGAGGCTGCCCAACACACCGATATTGACGACCTTATTATTGACGAGCAGGAGTCCACAGTATATTTTAGGGACCCGGATATGAGGCTGGATGTGGGAGCTATTGCTAAGGGATACGCTGTACAGCAGGTTACCCGGTTTGCCAAAGACAATTTGTGGTCGGCTGCCGCAATCAGTATCGGCGGCAATGTCACCACCTTTGGATTCAAGAATGACGACGGCAAAACAAAATGGACAATCGGCATAGACAATCCCGACACAAATGCAGAGGATTACCTCCTTACGGTAAATATTACCGACCGGGCAGTAGTCACCAGCGGGGACTACCAGAGGTATTATACGGTTGACGGCAAAAGGTATTGTCACATAATCGATCCCGATACTCTTATGCCCGGCGAGTATGTATCCGGAGTGTCAGTTATTTGTGATGATTCTGCCTTGGGTGACGCCCTGTCAACCACTCTGTTCAATATGAGCATAAATGACGGCAAAAAGCTGGTAGAATCCATGGACGGCGTTGAGGCTGTTTGGGTGGACAAAGAGTACAAAAAAACATTGTCATCAGGATTAAATGAATATATAAAAAAATAAAGGAGTATTCATAATGAACAAAAAAGCACATAGTAATCCAAAATCAAACGCTTGGCTGATTTATTTTGCGATTATGCTGGTAATCAGCGTAGGGGTAGTATTCGGCTCGTCAGCAATAGCAAAAGCAGCAAAAGAAGCCGACAATAAGCCCGTTGCAGTCGATTTTACTATTGCCTCCACAACCCCAATGTCTGTTGCAGAAAATGAACTGGGAATCACCGGAGTAGAAAAGGCCTTTGACGGCGCAAACAATGTTGTAGCCTATGTTATTAAGCAGCAGGCTGTGGGATACAATCAGGAGTCGCCGATTGAAATGGCCACAACTATCACCGCTGACGGCAAGATTGTGTGCGGAATCGAGATTATCAGCCAGGAAGAAACGGAGTATCTTGGCGTCAGAATTATGGAGGACAGCTTTACCAATCAGTTCAAGGGCAGACAGCTTCCTCTCAAAGGCGCAGGCAGTATTCTAAAAGGCTCCGAGGTTGACCTTATTGCCCGCAGCACAGTATCCTCCCAGGCTGTTGTGGATGCAGTCAATAACGCGCAGGAATATGTGACCGCTAATTTGGCAGAATAATTGGTATGAAAAAGGCTGATTTGATTGTAATTGCCGTTGTGCTTGCTGTGGCAGGCGTGCTGGTGTTCTTTTTGTATTTCGTCAACGGAGACGCAGGCAAGTATGTGCAGATTGAGGCTGACGGAAAAGTGGTGGAGACCTTTGCTCTTAACGAGGACAGGGAGTACACCTACAGTTATGACGGTGATACCAACACTATTTCCATCAAGGACGGCAGAGTAACGGTAACCGAGGCCAATTGCCCCGACCGTATTTGTGCCAACCATATGCCAATCAAGAGAAGCGGCGAGTCGATTATCTGTCTTCCCCATAAGCTTGTTGTGACAGTTTTGGACAAGGTTGACGATGATAACGAGATTGACGCTGTTGCGTAGGATATTGTATGAACAAGAGTAAAGTAAAAAACATAGCATTGTATGGGGTTATGATTGCTCTGGCTATGATATTTAGCTATCTGGAGTCATTTATTCCTATCAATCTTTTGATTCCCGTGCCGGGTGTCAAGTTAGGCTTAGCCAATATTGTGGTGTTGTTTGCTCTTTACACAATGCGATTTGGTGATGCAGTTGTTATTGCCGTTATCAGGGTGTTGCTGTCGGGCTTAATTTTTGGCAATCCCATGACCATTGCCTACAGCTTGGCAGGCAGTATGCTGAGTATAGTGGCAATGTATTTGCTAAAAAAGACGGATTTGTCCATAATCGGAGTTAGTATGATGGGCGGCATATCCCACAATATAGGTCAGCTGATAGTGGCAGTAATACTGACCTCCACAGTTAGGATTGCGTATCTGGTGCCGGTATTACTGGTTACCGGTATGGTTACGGGACTGCTGATGGGCGTTGCCGCAAAGTTGGTTATCCCACGGGTGGAAGCTATAGTTAAGAGAATATAAGAATAACCGCAATTACTTGTCGTAATTGTGGTTTTTTGTTTGTTATCATTATTATTTTGTGATATAATACATTATATTTTTTTGAAGGGGAGTGATACGGTGGAAAGCAATTTAACCAAAGGTAGTATTTTTGGCAATATTATTCGATTTTCTGTTCCGTATATGCTGTCCTATTTTATGCAAATGCTGTATGGCCTTGCAGACCTTTATATTGTAGGCAGGTACGACGGTACTGCCAGTATCACCGCCGTGTCCATAGGCTCCCAGATAATGCACTTTGTCACAGTGATGCTGGTGGGGGTTGCCATGGGCACCACCGTTACCATCGGCAGGGCGGTGGGCGAGGGCAACAGCAAGCGAGTGTCCCGTACTATCGGCAATACTATCATAATTTTTATTGTGGGTTCTGTGGCATTGACGGGCATTATGCTGGCGCTGACCGATTCTGTTGTCAGAGTTATGTCCACTCCTGCCGAGGCTGTTTCCGAAACCCGGAGCTACCTGCTGATTTGCTTTGGGGGAATACCCTTTATCACAGCATACAATATTATCAGCTCCATATATCGAGGTCTGGGGGACAGCAGTAGCCCTATGTATTTTGTGGCTGTTGCCTGTGTTGCCAATATAGGACTGGACTTTTTGTTTATCGGCGCAATGGATATGGGCGCTGCCGGCGCAGCCTTGGGTACCACTTTGGCACAGACTGTCAGCGTAGTAGTTGCCCTCTTGTCGGTTAAGTGCAAAAAGGGCAGTATCTCCTTAGACAGGAGCGATTTGAGGCCCGATAGGGATATTATCGGCAATATTCTCAGAGTGGGCTTTCCTGTGGCATTGCAGGACGGCTTTATCCAGGTAGCATTCCTTATTGTGACAATTATTGCCAACCGCCGCGGCTTGCTCGATGCGGCCGCTGTCGGTATTGTGGAGAAGATAATAGGACTGGTATTCATTATTCCATCGTCAATGCTGTCCTCCGTGTCTGCCATCGTGTCCCAGAATTTGGGTGCCGGCAAGGAAAAACGGGCAACCGATTCCCTGCGATACGCAGTATTTATCTGTGTGGGATTTGGGCTTGTAGTGTCCGTTGCGGTACAATTTTGCGCCGGAGGAATTGTTGGAATATTCGAGGATGACAGCAGAGTTGTTGAACTTGGCAGTCAGTATCTTCGCAGCTATATTTGGGATTGCTTGTTGGCAGGTATTCATTTTTGCTTTAGCGGTTACTTTTGCGCCTGCCAACATTCAGGAATATCATTTTTGCACAACAGCTTGTCCATAGTGCTGGCGAGAGTGCCTCTTGCTTATTTACTGTCCCGGATGTATGACGATACCTTGTTCCCCATGGGTGCAGCGGCGCCTATCGGCTCATTGCTGTCGGTAATAATCTGTGTGATAGCCTATATTATCCTACGGCGCAGAGCTAAACATATTACTCCATAGCTCATCCCCGTTGTCAATATTGACTTTATCGGTGCATAAATGTATAATTATATATAATTATTGAGAGGCAGGTGGACAAAATGACAATGAATCTTAATCTTATGACTTGGAGAGCCGTTTTGTCCGTTTGCGATTGATGTAAAATATCTTTTTGAACTTACAGGCATCTCCGTAATTTTACGTAGGTGCTTTTTCTTTGCTGAAGGCCAATAACAAACAGGTGCAATTCAAATAGGAATTGCACCTGTTTTTGTACTAATATGATGAATAAATGTGGAAATTTATCTTTTGATTTTGCCAACTACTTTGTTGAGCAACGGCATCACATATATATTTACAATGTTCTTAACACCCTTCAGGTTTAGCAGAGTGTTGATAACAAGATACTCTGCCGCTGTAATTACGGCAACAATTACGGCATACATTATCCATTGCCATACTGTGTTGATCGAGTCAAAGGGAACCCATTGCAGCGATACATATACCACGCCGAATGCGACAAAGTTGATTAAGTAACGGTATATTACCCCTTTTATATCCCAATGCACTATGTGCTTTGACAAATAGAATATGTAGTCGGTGCTGCGGTATATCATAGCTACCAATGTGCCTATTCCCACGCCTATTATGCCGTATTTGCCAACCAAAAGCAGGGATATGATTATGTTAATTATCGCTTCTACAAAGCAGTTGCGCATAGTTTGCTTAAAGTGGCCGGCAGCATATATTATGCAGGTGTACGAGCAACGAACGCAGTATATACACTCAGCCAGCAGTATAATAGCGGCAAAGGTAGGTCTGATGTAGTTAACATCGGTATCAACGCTTGAGTACAATCTGACAAAGGGTATTATCATAAAGTAAGCGATGGAGAATACCACAAACATAACAATCATATTCAGATAGTCAAAGGCAATGTAGTTTCGCTTAGCTTTTTCTTTTTCGCCGCTGGCAAGCAGATTGCCAAATGCCGCCGACACACCGTTGGACAGCAAGGATGTGAATGAGCGCAGTCCTTGCAATACCATTGCGTACACAGAGTACACGGATACCTCCAGCACACCTGCAAACAGCGTCAGCAATACAATGTCGGTATTGCCGTGGATAAATGCGGCAATATGCTGACCCAGACCACTCCATTTGTCTTGCAGCACGGACTTGTCCCTGCTGACCTTGTAGTCTATTGAGTAATGCTTTTTTACATAAATACTGAATACAACCGGTATGGATATAAGAGCCACAGCGCTAACCAGCTTTACGATTACAATATTGCAATTGTTGATAATCAGTATCGCCATAAGGGCGGTGCTGACAATATTTGCTCCTATTTTTGTGGCGTTTATTATGTGGAGCTTTTGGTCAGAATGAATAACCAGCTGGTTTGTTAAACCGAATAGGTATTGTGTAAATATGGTGGCAGATATTATGATTATCAGTAGAATTTGTGTTGTGTTGGGTATTCCACTTTTGACAAGCAGAGGATAAAGCCCGCACATACCTGCAACATACACCAGAGCCACATAAGCAATTCCTCTAAAGAATATGCCGGATTCCTTGAATATTCTGCTCAGTAGCAGATTGTCATTGTCTGCAAAGGCCTTGTAGTATTTTGCAATTACTACACTGCCAACACCGGATTCCATTAATGTGATATATGACAGGAATTGAGTAATGGAGCTAATCAACCCGTTCATGGCAGAGCCATAATGCTGGATTATCAGCCTCGGTACTATGAAGTTAACCAGTAGCATTACCACTTGCAGAATCAGGGAGGAAAAGATGTTATATATTGCGTTCCTTTTTCTCATATTGATCCTCACAATTGTCGGTGTCGGTGGTAAATTGTTGTTGAGGGGACGGTTCTTCCTTTGGGAATTCAAGGATGGATACCATTAGTCCCAGCAACATATACGGTGCCATAGCAGCAGGGTAGAAGAATGCAGGCGCGGCAAAGCTGGATATAAGGTCGTACAGTACAATACTGCTGGCAACCCAAAAGAATACCAAATCCTTTTTTGCCGATTTCAAGATATAGATAATCAATTGTATTATTGCTAAGGAGAATGCGACGGTTCCCAGCCATCCTGTCTGGGCAATAACAATAGGCCAGAAGGTGTCGCTAAGGTATCTACTTTTTCTGCCCATTCCCCAAACTCTAAGATAGCCTAATTCCACATACAGCTTTGAGTAGTGCTGTGCCGCCATATTTGAGGCAAAGCTTCCGAATCCCGTACCGATAGGAAAATGCTGATTTGCAATCTTTACGCTATCCTGAGTAAGTCGTAATCGAATAGATTCTCGCACGTTACCGTAGTATCCGTTAAAGGAGTCGTATCCAAGATAAGCGCCGCCTATTCCGCCGGCAACAAGTATGGGCAGCTTGTTTTTGAATCCAATCTTTATGAAATAGATATATATTACCCAGAATGCAAAGATTGCAACAATTGCCTTGGTTCGGTTGGTGAGCAGCATTACTCCGGTGAGCATTATCATATATATAAAGTTGTTTTTAAAATATTTTGTATTGTATGCCAGCACAAATATTACCGTTATACATGCACGGGCAAGACTTTCCGGATGGCCGAAGAACAGCATAACTGATTCTCCGAATATTCTGTAGTCGTGTGTTGGCCACCAAGGAGTCATAAATCTTTCGTGCAAGGCCAGCAAAAAGAATGCCGTAGCCAATAATTTGCAGACATTGTTCAGGGAGAAGAAATATCTGTCTGTAAGCCTTCCCTTTGATAATATTCGTGCAGAGTAGTAAAATGCGAAGAATTTTATACAAGTGAAGGCATCAACAAGGGTATATGCTACTGTTTGGTAATTATAGTACAGACCTGCAAAAATTCCTACTAATTCAAATATAATAGTAAACAGCAGCATTCGTCGTTCAAATTTTAGCAAATGGACTTCAAATTTATTAATTGCCAGCACCAATGCTAACAGGCACAGCGATATTGCTTCGTCTGAATAGGTGATGACTGAATTCAAAAATGAATTGCTGATTAGGTCAGGTAATGACGGTTGGAAAATAAGGTAAACATACAATACTTTCCATATATCAATTTTTTTAAATGATAATTTCATCTTTATTCCTTAGTCTTTAGTATTTTTTTATAGAAGGCTTCAATTTGTTTAGCCATTACAGCTTCGTTACATTCGGTTGCAAGGTATTCCTTAGCGTTGTTGATAATGCTGTTTTCCAGTTGAGGATTATCCAATACACTACGGATTGCCTCGGCGCAGGACTCAACATTCTCCGGTTGATAAAATACTGCAGTTTTTCCGTTTTCGGCATAGCCCTCAAGACTGGGTACAGCGGCACTGATTACGCATTTACCCAATGCCATTTGCTGCAGAAAGGTCATCTGCCCGTAGGAAAATTTGTATTCCTTTAGCGGCAGTACACACAATCGGGCGTTGTATATTTGGTTTATCATTTCTCGCACAGGGACATGAGAAATTTGTCTTACTCCCGGTATTCCCTCATATTCGGGACTGATATTGCCTAATATCCGTAACTCCAAGTCAGTATTCAGGGTCTTGTACGCCTCTACCAATGTGTCCCAATCCCGTCGTGCTGCGCCAACGCAGAGAATATATTTGTTATTATCTTGGCTTATTGACAAATCACTTGGTTCAAAAAAGTTCAAATCAGTACCGAACCTGATGAACTCACTTTTGTTTGCAAGCCAGGGATAGTGTTTTTCATAATATTCCTTTTGGCATTTTGTGTGGTAAATAATACCGTCAATTGACTTGCTTACATATTGCATGATTTTCATTACCTTGCCGGATTCGGCAGCGCTGTTGAAGCAGCCAATATCGAACACAATGTGCTTTGGTGATTTCGCTTTGGTAAGCTTTCTCCACAGTGCAACAATCACAGCACTCGGTATGCCGTGGGATACTACCAGGTCATAGTCCTTTAGCTTGGGAATTGCCTGAAGCCCCTGCTTTATGTAAAAATGCAAGGTATTCATCTCAAATTGCTCCAGCGCAGGAAAGGACGATATATCCATAACATCAACCGTGTGCTCATCCTGAAAATAGCGATGGAACCAGTAATTCGCCCCGTCGCCCTTGACATAGTAATCAGGGGGTTGCTTGTCGCCGGGTACTTCGTCGCAATACCTTACTATCCAGTTTACCAGCATTAATATTTTCATATTTGCTAATACCTTTCCCACATTTCGGTTTCGCTGTTATATCTTTTTATAATCTTTGCAGGGGAGCCCACGGCAACACAGTAGTCCGGAATATCATGCGTGACTACGGAGTTTGCGCCTATGACGCTGCCCTTGCCTATTGTGACATTGCCTACAATTACTGCATTGATTCCGATATAGGCATTGTCCTTGATAATCACCTTGTTATCTTTATTCACAGTTCCTTGATGGATGATTGGCTTTGTAATATCCTTGTATTCATGGTCGCAGTCGGTAATAAACACATTGGGCGCAATCCCTACATTTTGTCCGATTTCTATATATTTTACACCGGAAAAACGGCATCTCTCTCCAATTTCTGTACCGCTTCCTACTGAGAATACGCCTCCGGCAAAAAGATTACTTCCGGGCCTGATGTTTACATTATCACCCAACAATATGTTCTTGCCACCGATGAATTTTACATTTTTGCCAACATACACATCTTTGCCGGCGCTTACACCGCTTTTTGTGCACCTGATTATGCCCAAAGCACTTTTTACAACTGATTTTATGCTCATTTATTATGCCTTTTCCTTAACTTTTTTCTTGATTTTTATGTATTTGGTAGGGAATACCAAAATGTCCAATTTGATTAGCTTCATTATTTCCATTGCCACAATCGGACCTACAAAGCCCAATAATACACCTGCAGCAATATGTACTACGGTATTGTCTATGCCTATCTTAAACAAAATACTCCTGCCTGTTGCGGCAAATATTGTGTGCATCAGATATATCGGCATAGTATATTTTGACAAAAAGGCCAAGGCCTTGCTTTGCCTGCCGGTGTCAAAGTGTTTTGTAACAGAAATAACGGATGTGCAGGCTATAATGCCCAGCAGCAAATCCCTGCCGTGAAAACTTATATCATATATGTACACCAATATTCCCAGCGCAACAAACAAAATACCGCAGCCGATACCCAGCGGCAGGCTGCCTTTTATTTTGTAGAATTTTAGGTAGCTTAGCATCATACCTATCACGAACCACAGCTCATATTTCATCAGAGAATTGATTGCGTATATGGTTATGCTGTCACCGGCAAAAACAAATATGATTTGCAACAAAATTGCCGTGATGACTGTAGCTATCGCCATGCCCCTGTTCTTAATCAGCGGGGTAACAAGGAAGATTATGAACAGGCAATACAGATACCAGTACGGTGCCAACGGAGCCACAAACAACGCAGAAAACAGGCTGCCCACCTGGTTGTTGGTTTCGCCTGCAAATATGGTTTTAAGTACCCACAGCGCAGTGCAAAAAACAAAGAACGGTATGCCCAGCTCCAAAAATTTTTTTAATGTGAAGCTGCATTTTTCCTTTACCGTGTTGATTCTTGCATATTGCTGGTACAGATAACCGCTGCAAATAAAGAACAGATGCACATGAAAGCACTCCACAGATTGGTTAAAGCACTCAAACACTCCGTTCCAAGGCAGGATATTAGATTTTACAAAGCTTTGGTACAGGTGCCATATTACAACAAAAAAGCATGCAATTACTTTTGTTGTATCTACCCAGTGTTCTCGTTTGGTGGTTTGCGGCATTGGTTGTGTTCCTTTACTATTTTAGTTGCTGTGCAATATCTGCGTCAACAATCTCTTCGCCGGTTTTGTCCTTAAGCTGAGCCATTGACTCCTCGGACAAGCCGTTGTTGATTACAGCATTCATATCACAGGTGGATAGATTATCCAATTCTTCTTTTGTTACCTTGCCGTCACGGTAGTCACGGACAATTTTGTTTTCGTACATACTGTAGGGCTTTTTTGTGAACAGGGATTTTGCCTTGTGCTTTGCTACCCATAGGGCCGGTACCCAAATGTACTTGTGCATTGCAGGGGATACGGAGCCAATCATCCAGCAATTGCGATCGCAGCAACGCACCTTTTTGCGCACCCTCTCTGCTTGCTCACTATTCCATAGCTCGTCCCAGCTTTGGCGGTTAAGGTTGCCCATAACCTCCTTATCCTTTGTGCCGTTGCAGGGCATTACATCTCCGTATGGGTCGATAAAGAAGGTGTCGAAGCTCATATCACAGGGCAGCAATCTCTTTTGGCCGTATATGTAATTGATTAGACCGTGGTTAAAGTAGGCACGGAACCACTTTTTCGGACTGTTGGACTTGAGGAGCTCGTTGATAAGATTTTCAAAATTCTCTGCCACCATGGGTCTGTCGTTGATTATGTTCTTTGCCTCAACAAAATAAAAGCTGTTGTGCAGTGATGCTGTGGCGAATTCCATATTCATTTCGTCAGACAGTTGGTACAGCGGCACAAGGTCAGGGGCGTTCTTGTCCTGCACAGTCATGCCAAAGCCCACATCCTTCATTCCCATGCTAACCAGCTTTTTTAGGGTGGTATAACCTCGGTTAAAGCCGTCCTCCAGCCCTCTGATTTCGTTGTTTGTCTGCTCCAAACCCTCGATGGAGATACGAATACCGATTTGTGGGAATTCCTTGCACAAATCCACAATTCTATCAGTAAAAAATCCGTTTGTGGATATTACGATACGGTCGCTCTTTTTGTACAGCTCGCGTACAATATACTTTAGGTCGGTGCGGATAAAGGGCTCGCCGCCGGTAATGTTGGTAAAGTACATTGGTGGTAGCTTCTTAATAGTTTCTACTGATATTTCTTCGTCGGGCTTTGACGGTGCCTTGTATCTGTTGCACATAGAACAGCGGGCATTACAACGATATGTAACGATTACTGTTCCGTTCAACTTTTTTGCCATAATAGTTTCCTCACTTTTCCCAGGAATCGGTATAGTTTTTTGCTATTGCCGCCCAGCTGTAATTGTTTGTAGCAATGCTCCGAACGCTGTCACTCAGTTGCTGATAATTCTCTTTGTCGCCAAAAATAATGTCTTTTACCTTAGACTCAAAATTATCTTTGTTATACAGTACTGCGCCGATGCTGAATACAGATTTATTGCTTTCGTCAATAAGCATCGGAACTCCTGCAGAATATGACTCCACAACCACCAAGCTGAATGCTTCGTATTTGGATAAGGATATAGTGGCATCTGCCATATTGTAAACCCTGTTTAGTTCTTCGCCCGGTGACAGCATACCCAGGTATTTTACTTGGGCATCCAGACCGTTGTCTGCAACATATTTTTTGATGCGGTTGTGGTACTCCTCGTCCACTATGCCGCCGGCGTACAGGTACATCAGGTCGGGGTCCTCTTTCATTAGCTGTGTCAGATATTTGATGGCTCTGTCCTGCCCCTTGTTGTCATATACGGAGCCCACCTGGAGTATAATTTTTTTGCCGGTAACGCCGTAATCCGCCTTTATGGCTTCTTTTTCCTGCAAGGACAGAGGTCTGTACACATCTGTGTTTACGCCGTTGTTGATGCGGACAATCTTATTTTCGTCCACACCCAGGTGATTGATGACATTAGCCTTTGTGTCGTCATTGAGTATGTACAGAATGTCGGCATTTTGCTGGCATTCCCATTCCTGAAAATATCTCTTTTTTAGAGTGGGCTCTACCTCCTCCCACTCAAGGCTCCATATACCGCTGTGGTTGGTGTATGCCATAATGCACTTTTCTCTTTCCTTTTTGCCGGTCAGCTTTAGGAAAAAGAACATATTGTATTGATTGTGAAAATGGAATACAACCTTATCATTTGTTTTTTTGAGTATTTTCTTTAGCTTACCGGCCAGAGAGATGGAGTATATCACTCTTTTCAGCTTGTGTATAATACCCAGAGAGGTATCGGTGGATGTCAAAAAGCTCGGCACAGCCACTTCGTCGATTTTTAGGTTGGTATCTTTTCTGTTTTTGTCCCGGATGTCAATAATCTCAACATCTTTGCCGTTGCTTATCATAGCCGTGGTCAGTTGCTCTATTACAATCTCCGTAGCGGCAGAGATTGTGGCGGGTATTGAGGTGTATCCGGTTGCAATTTCGTATATTTTCATACTATTTCTCCAGTAAGTCAGAGTATAGATTTGTTAACTTGGTAATGTAGTTATCCACCAAAAAATGCTCTTTGGCAAATTCGCAAGTGCTCTTTGACAGCCGAGCGTATTCCTCCGGCGACAGACTGACAGCCTTTTGCATTGCCGAGGCAAGGTCGTCGCTGTTGCCCGACTCAAATGTCCACCCTGTTACACCCTCTATTGCCAATTCCGGTATGCCTCCGATTTCGGCACCGATTACCGGCTTTCCGCATGCCATTGGCTCCATTAGTCCGTAGGGACAATTCTCATAGCACTCGCTGGCCATGATTACGGTGTATGCCTCTTGGGTCAGAGTGGCGAGGGCGTTACCTGACACAAATCCAAGCAGCTTGATATTATCGCCCAGGCTATTGGCACCGATATATTCCTTAAGGGCCTGTTCCTCCGGACCGGTACCGGCTAATAGCAGCTGATAGTCCTTTATTCCGGATTTGTGAAAGCCCTTGACAATGGTCATAACACCCTTGTCTTTGGTAAGACTGCCCAGGAACAAAAAGTATTTTTTTCCAGGGTAGGTTTTGTATTCTGTGCCCCAGGGCAAAAAGTTAGTTATATGATGAATGGGCATTTTTGTTATGCCGCTTTTTATTATTTCGTTTTTGTGAAAGGCCGACGGTGTAATATATGCGCTGATAAGATTGTAGCTGCCATGAAGCCTGTAAAAATTCTCTTCAACAAAGGCTACAAGACTCTTTGCTTTACTGCCCTTGATACAATTATTCTTTACGCAGTTAATGTACTTGCCTCCGTAGCAGGCACGGCAAGTTTTTCTTTCCGGAGTCAGCAGACTGCCTACCGGACAAGCGCAGACCAAATCGTGGGTGGTAAATACCACGGGAATACTATACCTTTTGCATACATCCAGTATGCTCAGGGTTATTTGTCTGTGAACCAAGTTTAGGTGTACAATGTCCGGCTTATATTCCTTGACCAATGCTTCAAATTTTCTTTTTGCCTCAAAGGAATATATGGACTTTATGCCCTGCCTGATTTGGTCAACTATTGAGACTTCCTTTTCGTAATCGATGTTGTCAATATAATACTTTTCTTCCGGTCTTGGGGTGTTGTGTTCATCCCTCATACCAAAAAAATATACAGTATGACCTGATTTTTCCAGAGCATCTGCCAACGCAAGATAGTAGGTTTCGCTTCCGCCACGCTTATATAAAAACTTGTTGACAAGTACTATTTTCATATTATGCCCCTGTTTGTTGTATTGGCTTCCAAGCCTTATCCTTGTCGGACAGAGTAAGCTCCATACCGTCCGGTATAGGCCAGTCAACCCCTATAGTGGGGTCGTTATATGGAATTCCGCCCTCGTCGTTTGGGTGAAAGAAATCATCCACCTTGTAGCAAAACTCGGCATAGTCGCTGAGCACCAAAAAGCCGTGAGCGAATCCCTTGGGGATTAAGAATTGCTTTTTGTTTTCTTCGGTTAATTCGATACCATACCATTTTAGGTATGTGGGACTGTCTTGCCTCATATCCACAGCCACATCATATACGGCGCCCCTGATTACCCTAACCAGCTTTGTTTGGGGATAGTTGATTTGTCTGTGGAGTCCGCGCAGGACGCCTTTTGTTGATGCAGATTGATTATCCTGAACAAATTTGATATTTATGCCGGCCTCGCGCATATCGTTTTCGTTATATGTTTCCATAAAGTAACCGCGTTTGTCGCCGTGCACGGTAGGGGAGATTACGCATAATCCTTCTATGCCGCCGACATTTTTTTCTATACCAATTTGTCCCATCAGTAATCAATCTCCTCCAAATATCTCGTTAATGCGTCCTGCCATGTGGGCAGCGGCTTAAAGCCCGCCTCTGCCAGCTTTGATTTGTCCAATCTGCTGTTGAAGGGACGCTTTGCCTTTGACAGTCCATATTCGGCAGTGGTAACAGGCACAACCTCTGTGGAGTAGCCTGCCTGCTTGAATATTTCTTTTGCAAAGTCGTACCAACTGATATATCCGCCCTCGTTAGTGGCGTGATAGTAGCCGTACTTTTCCGTCTCCACCATATCTGCCAGTAGGCGTGCCAGGTCACCGGTGTATGTTGGCGTGCCTATTTGGTCATTAACAACAGTTACTCTATCGTGAGCTTTGCCCACTCTTAGCATTGTTTTGATAAAATTGTTTCCGTTTTTGCCAAATACCCATGCGATGCGTACAATAAAGTATTTGTCCATTATTCTGCTTACGGCTAATTCTCCGTCCAGCTTTGTCCTGCCATATACATTCAGCGGAGCATACTCCTTGCAATCGGGTTGCCAAGGCTCGGTGCCCTGACCGTCAAATACATAGTCGGTGCTGATATACACCATTTTGCAGTTGATATTTTTGCATACCTGCGCAATGTTCTTTGTTCCGTATGTGTTGACCGCCTCTACCTTGGGGATATTTTCGTCGTATTCTGCAAGGTCAACAGCTGTCCATGCGGCACAATGGATTACTGCGTCGGGATTTGTGTGGGTGATAACATCGTTTACGCTGTTGCTGTCAGTGATGTCCATCTCGTCTATATCAACGCCGATGGCAGTGTGTCCTCGGCTTGTCAGCTCCTTGACTACATCGTAGCCCAATTGTCCCTTAACACCGGTTACCAGTACTTTCATTATCTGTTACCATACATCTTTTCGTAATAATCCTTGTATTCGCCGGATATGATGGTTTCCCACCATTCTTTGTTGTCCAGATACCAGGCGATGGTTTTCTTTATTCCGTCGGCAAACTTGGTTTCCGGAAGCCAACCCAGTTCGTTATGTATCTTGGTTGGGTCGATTGCATAGCGCATATCGTGGCCCTTTCGGTCCGCCACATAAGTAATAAGGTCCTCGCTTTTGCCCAGTTCCTTGCATATCAGCCTGACAATGTCGATATTCCTCATTTCGTTATGGCCGCCGATGTTATATACCTGGCCTACAGTTCCCTTGTGGATAATTAGGTCGATAGCCTTGCAGTGGTCCTCCACATACAGCCAGTCACGCACATTGAGACCCTCGCCATATACAGGCAGCGGCTTATCGTACAGAGCGTTGACAATCATCAGCGGTATCAGCTTTTCGGGAAAGTGGTACGGTCCGTAGTTGTTAGAGCACCTGCTGATTGTTACCGGCAGGCCGTATGTTCTGTGGTATGCCATTACCAGCAAATCTGCCGAAGCCTTTGATGACGAGTATGGCGAAGATGTGTGTATTGGCGTCTCTTCGGTAAATAACAGGTCGGGCCTGTCCAACGGCAGGTCGCCATATACCTCGTCGGTGGATACCTGGTGATATCGGTCTATACCGTATTTGCGGCAGGCGTCCATAAGTACCGCTGTGCCCATAATATTTGTTTGCAGGAACACATCCGGATTTTCTATACTGCGGTCAACATGGCTTTCTGCAGCAAAGTTGACTATGATATTCGGCTTTTCTTCCTCAAATAATTTATATACAGCCTCTCTGTCACAAATATCTGCCTTGACAAATCTGAAATTAGGATTGTCCATAACAGGCGCCAGAGTGGACATATTGCCGGCGTAGGTCAGCTTGTCAAGACATATAATGCGATAGTTGGGATACTCCTTTAGCATGTGGAATATGAAGTTGGAGCCGATGAATCCGGCACCGCCCGTAACTATGATAGTCATATTTCCAGTACCCCCATTTCGTCATTGTCTGCAAGCTTTTTTAGGTATTGTCCGTAGTCGGATTTGCCGTATTTTTGTGCCGATTTTTTTAGCACATCTGTGCTTATCCATCCCTTGCGCCAAGCAATTTCTTCCGGGGCGGATATGCGTATGCCTTGCTGATTTTGTATTGTTTTGACAAAATTGCCTGCGTCAATCAGGCTGTCCATTGTGCCGGTGTCCAGCCAAGCGTAGCCCCTGCCCAGCAATTTTACATCCAGCTCTCCGTTGTCCAGATATACTCTGTTTAGGTCTGTGATTTCCAATTCGCCGCGAGCCGACGGCTTCAGTGATTTTGCGTATTCGACGCATCTGTTGTCGTAAAAATACAGGCCGGTTATTGCCCAGGGCGATTTTGGATTTTGCGGCTTTTCTTCCACAGTCAGTACTTTGCCGAATTTGTCAAATTCTACTATACCAAAACGCTCCGGGTCCTCCACATGGTATCCGAATACCGTAGCTCTGTGATTCTCCTCGGCGTTCCTTTTTGCTTCATCCAGTGTTTTGCTAAAGCCTGCGCCGTAAAAAATATTGTCGCCCAGCACCATTGCACAAGTGTCTTCGCCGACAAATTCCTCTCCGATGATGAATGCTTGTGCCAGACCGTCGGGAGAGGGCTGTTCTTTGTAGCTTAGCTTTATACCATACTGACTGCCGTCGCCCAATAGTTTTTTGAAATTCGGCAGGTCGGTTGGTGTGGAGATTATCAATATGTCGTTGATTCCGGCCAGCATAAGAGTGCTGAGAGGATAATATATCATTGGCTTGTCGTAGATTGGCAGCAGCTGCTTAGATGTGACTGTTGTCAGTGGGTACAGCCTTGTGCCGCTTCCTCCTGCGAGTATGATTCCTTTCATATTGAGTCTCCTTATTTTTTGTATTGGGCCAATGTATCTTCCACAACATCATCCCAGTTATATTTTTCACAGATAAAATCTGCAGCCTGTTTTTTGAATTCCTGAACCTTTTCATGATGGTCGCAGGCATCCTGCAGACAATTTCTTAAATCATCTACATCGGACTTTTTAAAAATTAACGCTTTATCTTCTACAACTTCCGTGCACTCCGGTATGTCCGAAGTCAGACAACAGTTTCCATACGACATGGCTTCCAACAGTGAAAGCGGCATGCCTTCCAGGTCTGACGGCAGTGTGTAGATATATGCA
>JAQXWS010000066.1 GCA_029225565.1 Eubacteriales bacterium | reverse complement strand
AGTTACTTCTGTTACTGCAACTGCAGACAACTTCAGCAACACCTTTGGTTATCAGTACGATACCGAGGGCAGGATAACGGACTATTCCTCATCCAACGGCATTAGCGACAAATATACCTACGGCAACAAGGGACAGGTTATCCGCAACGACCACCGGGGTATTGAGGACGATACTACATTCACCTTCAGCTACGACAACCGTGGCAATATCCGGCACCAAAAGCAGTATGACTATACTACCGACAGTCTGTCCGGCGAGGCGGTAAACGACGACCTGCTGTTCAGCTACGACTACGACAACGATGTATGGCTGGACGCTATTGACAGCGTTGGCGATGATGACAGCTATTTGATGTGTTATGATGCCAACGGAAATCCGGTAGATGTTAGCGATATGCACTTCCATTGGACAAATGGCAGGATGCTGGATTCCATAACCTACACCGACGACCGGGGCGTGGAGCAGCCGTTTATGTCATTCACTTATGATGACAACGGCATAAGAACATCAAAGACCTTTGGCGACACAACCACATATTATACCAATGTTGACGGCGCCATCACCTCACAGTACTGCCTGGACGAGGACGGAGCAGTTACCGACCTTATGCAGTTCCTCTACGATGGCAGTAACGAACTGCTGGGCTTTACCTACAATGGAGCAACATATTTTTATGTCAAGAATTTGCAGGGTGATGTAATAGCAGTTATCGACAGCACCGGCACGGAAAAGGCTGTGTACGAGTACGGCGCTTACGGCACGCTGATATATTCCCTGGGCGACCTGGCAGATGTTAACCCCATGCGTTACCGTGGATATTACTACGACAGCGACTTTGGAGGTTACTATCTCCAGTCACGCTATTATGCGCCGGAGTTCGCCAAGTTCATCAACTCCGACCTGCCGGAATACGCCCAGCAGCAAAAGAATTACAATTATGGTACTAATTTATTTGCTTATTGTTGTAATGACCCGGTTAACAACAGCGACCCAACGGGAACTAAAGTGTTAGGATTTGGATTTCAAATAGCAGTTTCTGTAGGTAAAATTACCGGTGGAATTGAGATTGTGTTTTATAAATCAAAAGGAAAATGGCATCGAACATCATTCGCATTCGGGGGAGCGACAAGCAATTTTTCAAAAAGTTCAAATGCAGCTATTAGATGTTTGAAAGCGATAAAATCCGGATTTGATTTTAAAAAGTTATTGTCAATTAGCGCTACTTTATCTTTCTTAGTAATAGTTGGAACTAAAAATACGACATTGGCTAAATATAAAGGTTGGTTTAGTTCAGCAAGTGTTACATATAAGAATCGCTATTTTGCTGGTGCAATATATTCTGGTAAGAATTACAAAGTCGGAACTTTATATATTGGTGCAGATAGCAAAAGATATTCCTATTCTTTTTCTCAAACATATTATGTAAAAAAACCCATAAAAAATATAAGTTTTGTAAATAGTATACGAAAAGCGCTTTATGAGAAAATAGAAGCGTTAAAATTTGCGGCTGCATTGTTATTGTGATCAGGAGAGTAATAATGATAGAAATATACAGTTTTGCAGAATACGGTGAGCCAACAATTTTGAATCCTTTGTTTTTTCTGTTTACCGTATTATTTTGTCTGTTTTTAGTATTCTCGATACTTAATATAAAGGGTATATTATTAGGTAAAAAACAGGCATTTGGCAAAATATTTGTGTTTTTTATTTCACTCATACTATTATCGACATTCTTGTTTTCGTCAATACGTGAATACAAGAACGATAAACAAATATACAGTGAGTGTGTAGAGGCGTATGAAAACGGTACTTTTTCTGTAGCAAAAGGTAAACCGAGTAATTTGTCTTATTTAACACGAGAAATTAAAGACGATTATACAATATCTTTTTGTGTTGATTCTGTTGATTTTGAGTGGGACGAGTTTAAGTTCGGTAATGACGGCTTTTCTAAAGAAGATGTTGCTTTGTTAGAAAACAGCAATTTAGTAGAAGTAAAGTATGTGAATTTTGATAAAAACACTGTGATATTATCAATCACAATTATAGATAATTAATTATCCATATATACCTTTCTTTTGTTTTGTGGGCATTATCATCGTGTTCGCCTGCGCGCGCAACACCCTGTTCCGGCGACCTTGTGAAAAGGCGAGACGCTGTTCTCCGGTGGAGACCTCTGCACGATAAGTATCATTGTTTAAATGGTTATGTTGTTTGTAATAAAGGTGTATATTACCATAAATATACTTGGAAAAAGGGAGATTGTGAAAGAATACTAAAATACAGATTGGGGGTTTTTGTATGAAAAAAAGAATTACTGTACTGATAGTATGCTTGGCTTGTATTATGAGCGTGTTCGCCGGCTGTAGGGCCGATGAGGGTCCTGTAGTGGCAGACAGCTCGCTTAGCGTTATGACCGAGGAAGAGGCTGTTGCTCTTGTAAAAGAAAAATACCCGGACGATTTTGCAAAATATGATGACTACAATGCCACATATCTTGATGACGAAACTTGGCGAATAACCTGCTATGACGATGCTGTTACCTGTGATGGCGAGCATTACTATATTATTGACGAACATACAAAAGAGATTACCGTATCGGACGAGGTTTTGCCCTACAGATTACCTGCAACGCAGCAGTAACAGTATAGCTGATAAGCTAAGCCGTCCAAAAAGGTGAAATAAGTATGAAAAAGTTAAAAAAAGCAGGCATTATACTGTTATCTGTGATAGCTTGTATCGGAATATTATATGCGGTTTTTTGGGGCGTTTTGTGGTATGAAGTTGCCAATAGCGGCAATCCCGATGACATAAAAGTCGGCGAAAGTCAGCTGTTAACCCCAAGAGGAGAATATATGTACAAAGTATTCGACAACTATGTTATGTATGGCGGTGGAGTTGACGATTTTTCGCTAGAATACCATAGCACCGGCGATACTGACTCCCCACCGTATGCGGACGGGGAGGTGCTTGTTGCAGGCACATTTGAGGAAGTGTGTAAGGACGGCAACAGCTTTGCTATTCACAATATAATTGTATCGCCCAACGAAGATACAAACGATACCGGCGAGCGAATCGTGAGCAGTAACGGGGCAGAATTTGCGGTTAACGAAGAAAGCTGCTATATCCTGAATGCCGACAATGACAAATTGCTGGAATTTGAATCAAAGGATGATTTCACAAATTATTGCAATCATAAGGGCTTGAATTTTAACAATTGGGAGCAAAATCTGCAAAAGAAATAACAAAAACTTATATAAAGGCTTTTAGGGAGGCTACAAAATGAAAAAAAACAATGTTTTATTTTTGAATAATTTAATTTATATTTTTTCAGTAACTTTCATAGTCTTTATAGATATAATATGTGCTTTATATTTTGATGAAATGTTCAGAATTATAATCAATTATGTTATTGTTCCAATAGTGGTATTTATCTTATTTCTTAAGAATAAAAAATGTTATATTGCTTTATTGATATATGAAGTATTAATTGGAGGGATTTCTTTAATTGCTTATTATGGCATAGATTTAATTCTATACTTTTGGTTTCCGAATATTTGGCAAATATTTAATGATCTTTCTATTGATTTATCTATTGTAGGAATATCAGTATGGTTTCAGCCGGTAATTTTGTGTGCTCTTGCTGTTTTTTTGGCAAAGATAATAAAGAGTAAGAATAATATTTTAAAATAATATAAAACAAAAGGACAGAATATATGCTTGATAACGAGTGCACATTCCTTTTATTTATAAAAAAAGTTGAAAGGTATAAAAATGAAATTACTTATAACAATACAGTATCCTTATGCTGTAATTGAGATACCAGAAAAAATTGATAAAAATGTTAGCGAGATAAAAAATGAGCTAAACAAATGGCTAAATGATGATATATCCGAATCAGTTGCAAACTGCGACTGGGAAGGTGGAACAGACAGTGTTTTTAATGAAATAATACATTGGTTAGAAGAAAATTTGAATTGTAGAAATGAAATAAAAGTAATCAAAAAAGGCTCAAATATTGATTCATCTAAATTTTCTAAAAGCCAAACAATTTTGATTTAACTAAAAACACAGAATATATTTCAATAACACTATTATTTGTAACACAGGGGACAGTTCTCTGATTGACAGATAAAGTGCGCCGGAATACGCCAAGCAGCAAAAGGCAGACCACTACGGCACCAACCTCTTTGCATACTGCTGCAACGACCCGGTGAACAACAGCAACCCAACGGGATGTTGGAAAAAAGGCAAACATAAAAGCATTACATATGATATTGCAAAAAAATATTTTACAACAAATGTTGCAAAAAAGATTGCTAAGTATTGTAAAAAATTAGATGAAGATTATCCGTCATCGGTATATGCTAAAAAATGATAAAGAAACGCATTTATCGATTTATCAACGATTTGAGAGGATATTGGAAATATGAAGACGATAAAAAATATTTGTAAAAATAAGCCGTGGATTATATCATTGATAGTAGTGGCTTTGGATATGACGGTTGCAATACTGGCATATGTGAATCTGGATTTTGAATTATACACACCGCAAGAGGAAATACGGTTTGTTATGTGGTTTGTTGTTGTTCCTGTGCTTTTTGCATTCAATGTATTCAGGGACAAGGCATCCAAGGCAATAATTTTTGTATATGAGATACTGATTATGTTATCCACAGCCTGTTGGTATTTATCTCTATTCTTTACTGAGATAGAGGGTTTGGAGGCTCTGTGTATAGAGGCTGCATTATTCGACAGCCTGGATGAGATAGTGCTGATTGGCCCGGTGATATTAACATTTGTGGTACAGCCCTTTACAATTTGTTTGTTGGTAATGGATATTTCTAATTTCGTAAGAAAGAAAAGGAAAGCCAAAAGCAGCAAATGTATTTAATTATAGTAAAAACGAAATGATAATCTAATCTTTACAACCACCGTAGTGGCTAACTGTGTTGGGCTCTGCTTTTTACTGTGTTAATAGGGGAGCAATCGGTTAACCGATAACGGCATAAAACCAATGATAGCAAAAAAGACAGGGTTGCTGTAAGATATACAGTATCCCTGTCTTATGATTTTACATGGTTATTTTTACATATATTTTCAGTATTCCCAAAAAGATGTAAAGTATTGTGTATATTACTACCTGGTGCGCCAGGTACACCCATAGACTGTTGCGGCCGATGAATGCCAGCGCCTTGCTGTGGCGGCGATAGCTCCATTGCGGGAAAGCGCCTGCCTTGGCGTACTTGCCGATGAATGCTCCAAACAGGAACATAAAAATCCAGGGCAGCAGGCTGAAATAATCGGCGCTGTAAAAGCTGTCATTATACAATCCCAGAGGCATTAGCCAGTTGGTTTTTACCTTTGGCAAATCAATAAGCCCAAAGCAAAGGCTGCCGTTGTTGATGTTATAAAAGAACAGATACAGCCCGCCGCTGACAGCCATACCCACAATGGTGTTGACCCTGTCTATCAACGGCTGTATGGCTCCGGTGATTATCATACAGCAGCCCAGACAGGACAGTATGCCAAAGTATATCTTCACATTTTTGAACCCGAATCGGGGCATAATTACTGCCGTTACCAGCGTTATTGCCAGGCCTGCCCCCAACACCACGGCTCCTCGCTTGATTGTGCTGCGGGACAGCTGGGAGCAAATACCCGAAATGATTATGAATATTGCCAGGAACAGCGGCTGCAGTATGCAGAGCTTGTCGAAAACAGTGTATCCCCAATCTGCGTCCAGCACATTGCCCACATCCAAAAAGAAGTGGTGTACTATCATAGCCAGTATGGCGAAGCCGCGTAGCTCATCCAACAGCTCGATTCTTTTTTTGTTTGTACTCATATTTTCACCCAATACTCATAATACTTTATTTAAAAATCGTTGTAAATACATTTTTTATATGTTAATATAAAAGTATAAAAATTTAGGAGCTGTCATATGAAAGAATATAATGTACTGCAATACGGCGCAAAGGGTGACGGCGTAACCAACGACGCCTTTGCCATTCAGCACGCAATTGACGATTGTGCAAAAAACGGCGGAGGTCAGGTTGTGCTTCAAAGCGGCAAGGTGTTTTACAGCGACTCCATCAAGCTGAGGAGCAATGTTGACCTGCATATCCAAAAGGGCGCCACCCTCAAGGCCACCTCAAACATTGACGGCTATATCCGTCCCAACAAGCTGATTAACGACCCAAAGACGGCGCTGATTGGCAATCCGGTTACCGGCAAGCCCAGTTTTGTGTTCATCTATGCCTACGAGGCTGACCATTGTACCATCAGCGGCCAAGGTACCATTGACGCCAACGGCCACGCCTTTGTTCAGCGCAAGGACAGGTACTATGTGACCGGCGACTTTTATCCCCGCCCAACAGTAATATATGTAGAAAAGAGTAATCACATTACCTTTAAGGATATTACAATAGTGGACGCTCCATTCTGGACCCTGCACCCGGCAGGCTGTGATGATGTGCTGATTGACAAAATCAGGATTCTCAACGACCTGGATGTTGCCAACAGCGACGGTATCGACCCCGACCATTGCACCAATGTCAGGATTATCGGCTGTCATATCACCTGTGCCGACGACTGCATTTGCCTCAAGACCAGCAAGGGCAATGCCGAATACGGCCCCTGCGAAAATATTCTTATTGAGGGCTGTACACTTGTCAGCACCTCTGCCGCAATCAAGATAGGTACCGAGGGTGTGGACGATTTTAGGAATGTGATAGTCAGCAACTGTATTATCAGCAAATCCAATCGCGGCTTGTCCATCCAAATTCGTGACGGCGGCAATGTGGAGAATGTGTCTTATTCCAACATCATTATCGAGACAAGACGGTTTTGTCCCGATTGGTGGGGCACCGCAGAGCCCATTGTTATTACCACCTTTAACCGTGACGAAAACACAAGCAGCGGCTCAATCAGTAACATCAGGTTCAGCAATATTACCACCTACGGCGAGAACGGAGTGCTGATTCACGGCAACCGCGACAATATTATCAGTGATATTCAATTCGAAAATTGCCAGATAAAGCTCAATCGCAGCTCAAAGTGGGATTGCGGTCTGTACGACCTGCGTCCCTGCCTGGATTGGGGAGTGGAAAAGTATGATAATTCTGCATTCTTTATCCGATATGCCAAGGATGTGACTATCGAAAAAACAAGGACCTCATGGGGCAAGCTTTGTGACAGCTACAAGCACGCAATCGACGCCGAGAATGTGGAAAATCTGGAGCTGATAAGATTCAGCGGCAGCGCAGTTGCACCGGATATTGAGGATATTAAACTAAATAATGTTAAATTAGTAAAGTGAGGATATTATGGTAGAGCTTAAGGGATACAAACTGAACACAATTTCTTTTGAAAACAAGGCAGAGAACGGAGCACAGCTTCAGCTCCAAAACAAAATACAGTATAATGTAAATTATATCGACTCCGAAAACCGTTGTATCAGCGTGCTTAATTTCAGGGTGATTGACAGCAATCTTAATCCCTTTGAGATAAAGCTGGAGATGGTGGCAGAATTTTTGTACGAGGACGGGGACGACAAGCGTGATATTCATGCCGATTCCTTTGACCAGATTTTTCCGTTTGTGCGCCAAATCATCAATTCAATCACCGCTATGAGTGGTATTCCGGCGCTGATGATTCCTATTGTCAAGCTGGACAGGGAGTCCGTAGCCGTCAACACACCCCAAAGTGAGGAGAGTCAGCTGAACTAATGGCTACATTGTGCGATACCTGCTGGTACAATACCTATGACGAGGAGGACGACGCGTATTACTGCGACCTCCAGCTGGACGAGGACGAGTATGTCCGTATGCTCATTCGCCAAAAGCAGAACAAGCCCTGCAAATACTACCGCCCCGACATCGGCGAGTACGGTATTGTCCGCAAGCAGAATTGAGACCGATTTTGAAGTAGGGGAGGGGCTTGCTCCTCCCGTATTAAAATTGTTGCCTTTTGGAGAATGTATCAAAGAGCAAATTAATAATTTAGAAATTAGATACGAAAATGTAAAAATAGATAATTATGTTAT
>JAQXWS010000065.1 GCA_029225565.1 Eubacteriales bacterium | reverse complement strand
CTCCGCTAGAAAAACGAAATCAGTTTGTTGCTTAAAATTTAATTATTTTACCATTGGTGGTCTTTTTTTGTGCTGTCTGCACAAGTTGGGGCAGTTCAAAAATCTACATCCCTTCTTTTATACCTTATTTTAGTTTCGCTCCGGTATAGTTTTCCATATACTTATTCTGCCGGAGTCGTTGAGCGTCTTCAGGGTCATTACGGTGATAGGTACTATCAGCATACCCATAAAGCCGAACAGCTTGAGTCCGAAGAATAGGCACATAAGGGTAACAATCGGGTTAACCCCCAGAGAATTACCCACAATCTTTGGTTCAATGTATTGGCGGATAACTGTAATCAGCAAGTAGATTACCAGCAGGCCTATCGCTTGCTTGTAGTTGCCTGTTACAACACAGATGAATGCCCATGGCAGCAGTATGCCGCCGGAGCCTGCAACCGGCAAAATGTCGAATATTGCGATTGCCATTGCAATGAACACAAAGTAGCGGTTCTTCATTATTCCAAGCATTGACAAGACGGAGAAGCCCAGACAAAGCTCGATGAATGTGATAAGCATAATCAGGCCGTATGCCTTGAACATGGTCTTGAGTGTTTTGCTGAAAATCTGTTTTGTTTCCACCAGGGCGTTTCGATTCTTTTCCGGCAACTGGGCTTGGATAAACCGTACGATGTGGTTGTAGTCCTTGGTAAAGAATATCCAGGCGATTATGCCGATAACCACATTCAGCAAGATTGACGGTATATTCTTTACTACCGAATATACTCCGCTGATTCCCGAGGTCAGCGTGTTCTGTATTGTGGAAAGGTCTATGCCTGCAGCCATCTCGTTGTTGTCGTTAAGCAGATTGGTAAAGAACTCGGTTATACTGTTGCGGGCAGTTGCATATACGCTGTCAGGCAGGAATTTGATGAAATCGAGTATCTCGTTTTCCAGAGTGGTGAGGAATGTCGGCAGGTCGTTCAGCTGTTCGGTAATATAGCTGATGAACTCCGCAATTCTGGCACCCAAAGAGCTAAGTATAAGCGCCACAGGCCCTATTATAATAAGTATGGACAGCACAACCAGCGCTACGCTCCATAATCCGTGAGCCTTGTGCTTGGTCCTTTTGTCCAGCCAGCGCAATGGCTTTTGCAGCAAAACTGCAAAGAAGAATGAAATTATAAACGGTGCTGCCAGCCAAAAAATGTATTTAAAAAATACATAAGTCAATCCCAGCACTGCACCCAAAAACAATAGGTTGATTAAAAAATCACGCCTTTTTTCTACCTTTGGATTCATATTACGCTTCCTTAAAATTCATTTCTATTATTATTTTAGTGCAATGTGACAGCATATTCAATAGTTTTTATAAATAATATTTGTTTTTTTAACAAATTTTTAGTAATTTTTTGAAAAAAATAAAAATAAGTCTTGTATATTTCCATTATTAATGTTAGTATATGTAAAGTGTTTTTGACAACAATACAACTGTCTATGGGTGGTGGACAATATGGGCAGCGTAAACTATCTGCTTATAGATGAATCTATATTGCCGGAGGTTTATACCAAGGTAATCAAGGCGAAGAATCTTTTGCTTTCCGGTGAGGCCGACTCTGCTTCTGCCGCAGCAAGGATGGCGGGCATTTCCCGTTCTGCATATTATAAGTATAAGGACAGAATATTCGAGTACAATGCCAGTCATGACGATACCACCAAAATCAATGCAAAGCTGCAGGATAATGCAGGTGTGCTCAGCCAGGTTATGAACGAGCTGTATTTGGCAGGCGCCAATGTGCTTAGTGTCAACCAGAGCATACCGGTAGGCAACATTGCCGATGTGTCCATAACTGTGCGTATTGCAGACAGCGACACCACAAAGGACAGCTTGATAGAAAAAATAAAGAGTGTTAGCGGCGTCAAATCCGCTAAATTGGTAAAGGAAGGAATGTAATAGTATGAAAGTTGCTGTAATGGGCTACGGAACAGTGGGCTCCGGAGTAGTAGAGGTTATCGAGTCTCACAAAAAGAGTATTACTGCTCGTACCGGCGGCGAGATGCTGGAGGTAAAGCATATTCTCGACCTGCGCGAATTTCCCGGTGACCCGCATAGTGATATGTTCACCAAGGATTTTAACGATATATTGACTGATGACGAGGTAAAGGTGGTTGCCGAGACCATGGGCGGTGTTAACCCTGCATTTGATTTTACCATGAAGCTGCTTAAGGCAGGCAAGAGTGTGGTAACCTCTAACAAGGAGCTGGTAGCCCAAAAGGGATTGGAGCTGCTTAAGGCTGCCAAGGACAACGGCGTAAACTATCTTTTTGAGGCATCTGTCGGCGGAGGTATTCCCATCATCCGCCCCATGTCACAATGCCTTGCCGCAAACAATGTTGAGGGCATTGCCGGTATCCTAAACGGCACTACCAACTTTATTCTCACCAAGATGATTGAGGACGGTATGACCTTTGAGGACGCGCTGAAGCTGGCTCAGGACAACGGCTATGCCGAAAAGGATCCCACTGCCGACATTGAGGGCTTTGACGCTTGCCGTAAGGTGTGCATACTTGCCTCCCTTGCTTTCGGTAAGCATGTGTATCCAAACCAGGTGAATGCAGAGGGTATCACAAGGATTACTCTGGAGGATGTATCATATATTTCCGACGCCAACGGCGTTATCAAGCTGTTGGGCCAAATCAAGAGTATTGATGACGACCATATTGCCGCTTTTGTCAGCCCTGCCGTTGTGTTTAACGGCTCACAGCTGGCATCTGTTAACGGTGTGTTCAATGCAATTCTTGTACGCGGCGACGCTGTAGGCGATGTTTGCTTTTACGGTCAGGGCGCCGGCAAGGAGGCCACCGCATCTGCTGTTGTGGCTGATATGGTTGATAGCGCTATCCATACCGAGAGGCGCAGGAATTTCGGCTGGGGCGACGGCAGCGAAAGCTATGTGGTTGACGAGAAAGCAGTTCTTTCCATGCCGTTTTATGTCAGAGCAAAGAGCAGTCAGTCGGCTGTTATGTCTGCACTTGGTAATGTTAAGTTCCTTAAGCGTGTGGGCCAGCCCTCCGATGAGGTTGCATTTATTACCGACTCAATGACCCAGAACGAGCTTGTTGACAAGCTGGATGGCATTGATGTTATTAATATCATCAAGGTAACAAACTATTAATGTGAGGAGAATAGTGTAAAAAGACACACTATCCGATTGTATTACCCTCAAAATTTGCCTGCGGCATAATTTTGAGATGGCTGAATTCCCATTATACGCCTTATCCGGCTACAGTAGGGCGTTAGGAATTTTTAATAATACTATATTGTAGTCGGAAAGGCTATGGAAATTAATATGGGACTTATAGTACAAAAATTCGGTGGCTCATCTGTGGCTGATGCACAGAGGGTTATGAATGTTGCTCGTATTGTCACCGACACATATAAGCAGGGCAATGATGTTGTGGTTGTTGTTTCTGCTCAGGGCGACACCACCGACGACCTTATTGCAAAGGCACAGGAAATCAATCCTACTGCCGCCAAGAGAGAATTGGACCAGCTTATGGCTGCCGGCGAGCAAATTTCTATCTCGCTTCTGGCTATGGCTATTGAGTCATTGGGCTATCCTGTAATCAGCCTTTTGGGCTGGCAAGCCGGATTTAACACAAATTCCGTATATGGCGCTGCTCGTATCAAGAATATCAAGCCCAACAGACTTCAGGCAGAGCTGGCAAAGCACAATATTGTTGTTGTTGCCGGCTTTCAGGGTATCAACCGTTATGACGACCTGACCACATTGGGTCGCGGCGGCTCCGATACATCCGCTGTTGCCATTGCAGCCACACTTCATGCCGACAAGTGCCAAATCTTTACCGATGTTGAGGGCGTATATACCGCAGACCCCCGCAAGGTGGATAACGCAAAGAAGCTAAAGGAAATTACCTACGACGAGATGCTGGAGCTGGCAACTCTCGGCGCACAGGTGCTCAATAACCGTTCGGTAGAAATGGCAAAAAAATATTCCGTAGAACTCGAGGTTCTTTCATCATTAAATCCTATTCCGGGTACCATTGTTAAGGAGGTAGCAAAAATGGAAAAAATGTTAATTCGTGGTGTAACTAAGGACAAGGATGTTGCTCTCGTTTCGGTCCTTGGCGTAAAGGATAGTCCGGGCGTTGCTTTTAATCTTTTCTCAAAGCTGAGCCATAAGAATATCAATGTAGATATTATTCTTCAGTCATTCGGACGCGATAACACAAAGGATATTGTATTTACCGTCAGCAAGGATAACGGTCCCGTTGCAGTTGATTTGCTAAAGGACACCTCTGCTCTGCAGGATGCAAAAATTGTGTGCGACACCTCTGTGGCAAAGGTTTCCATTGTCGGTGCGGGCATGGAGTCCCATCCGGGAACGGCAACAAAGATGTTCGAGGCTCTTTACGAGCGTGACATCAATATCAAGATGATTTCCACATCGGAAATTAAGATTTCCGTCATTATCGACGCTGAGGATGCCGACCGTGCAGTATCCGCCGTACACAACGCATTTATCCCCAATGACTGATATATCGCATTATAAGAGGCTCAACGGTCCTCTTTCAGACTGTCGATAAAGTGGGTTGAACCACGCCAAATGATATAATATGTAACCGATTTCTGCCTCTCTTGTGTAAAGAAAGGTGGGTGCGATTTATTGCACTCGGAGAGATTGTAAAAGCGGCTTAGACATCTAATGATGAATCTAAGCCGCTTTTGGCGTTTTTCGTTTTTTGCTCAGTCGAGGTATAAGCATACATCTTCCCTCGCAAGAAAACGAAATTCAATCCCATTTCTCGA
>JAQXWS010000064.1 GCA_029225565.1 Eubacteriales bacterium | reverse complement strand
ATTTTCACAATCAACGATACAGGTCTTCTATGTATCAGAAAGTTCCTGCAATCTCCTTTCTTCACAAATCTCCACGGTGCCCCGTGCCAGCTTCACCATACCCTCGTTTTGAAAATAGCGAAGCATTCGGGTAACTACCTCACGGGCGGTACCCATGTGGCCCGCAATGGTTTCATGGGTAATCTTGAGGATGTTTGTTTCCTCTAAGCTGCATTCCTCCAGCAGAAATTCTCCACAGTTGTGTTGTGAATCACAGTCCCTTTGTCCACTTTTCGTAAAACTGCATTTTGCTCCAAAATCTGCTGCTGGGTCGGTGTCAGTTTGTTCCAAATTGGAAAATAGGACGAAAAATCCATGGGCACACCTCCTTGAATACATATAGTAATAGTATAAAATAATTTATGGCATGTGTCAACAATTCCGTTGACATATAGGAAAAGGGGATGTAAACTGGTTGTATCAATGGCATATGTCGTAAATAATATGGAAATTAATCTATGCCAAGACCGAGAAAATGCAGAAAAGTTTGTTGTTTGCCGGATAATGATGGTTTTGTCCCGTATCCCACGGCTGCGGACATATCGTAGTAGGAACCAACGCTCCTGAGGTCTGCCCTGTCTGCAAGCATCCTCAGGCATTCTTCGAAGTGCGTGCGGAAAATTACTAAGAATCAATCAACAGATCTTAGCTTATATTGCGAACTGAAGATCAGCAAATCCGAGCTGCAGCAGACTATCGGTTAAGACCTTCATAATGTCGAGTGTAATTAAAAACTTACTCACATTGACACCAACCTTTTTTTATAATATAATAGGTGTAGGGTCGGCTACGGCTTTCGCCGTAGCTTTCCCTCGGTACTTTAACCTATCAGCTTCCCAATGATGATAAGTAAAGTTCCGACCGCCAAGTCGATTAGAGCTTGAAGCAGAAGTGATTGCCAATCTATTTTCCGTCTTGCTCTTTTCGGCTTTTTTGTTGAGCTTTCATATTTGAAGCTCCTTTTTTTGAAATTTCTTGTATTTTTTTGAAAAAATTATTGTAGCGGGCGGGGAGCAATGCGGGGAGCAATGAACTTAACAAAAAGAAACAAGAAAAAACAATAAATGTAATGTATAAAATATAAAAACCGCTATTTTTAGCGGTTTTTTGTATGTTTTATGTAAAAAGGAGCAGAGATAATCTCTGCTCCTTTTGGTCGGAGTGACAAGACTTGAACTTGCGACCCCCAGACCCCCAGTCTGGTGCGCTACCACCTGCGCTACACCCCGATTGAATTATTCTAATAAAATAAAGCACTTTGTGGTAGTGCTTTATTTATGGTCGAGGTGACAGGATTCGAACCTGCGGCCTCCACGTCCCGAACGTGGCGCTCTACCAAGCTGAGCCACACCTCGATTTCTTTTAAAAAAAGAACTCACAACCGACGGCAATCTCCGTACTGTGAGCTCATGGTCGAGGTGACAGGACTTGAACCTGCGGCATCCTGCTCCCAAAGCAGGCACTCTAGCCAAACTGAGCTACACCTCGATATATGTAAAACTCCCGAAGGAGTAGTACGCACATTTCCCAACGCCTTGACATTCTACAATAATTTTTTTAATTTGTCAATAAAAATATTTAATTTTTTATGAAATTATGGTAAAATGATAAAAAAACAAGGAGATTGATTATGGAATGGAGCTTTAGCTTGCCGGTACGGATTGAATTCGGTGCAGGCAAAAGACAAAATATTTTTGAATACATTCAGGCTATCGGCGGTACCAACGGCGTGCTGGTATGCTCAAGAAGCTTTGCCAAAAACGGAATAGCGCAGGAATTTGTGGATGCCGCCAAAGGCACAATAAAAGCCGTTTTTAGCGACATCAGGCCTAATCCTACTACGGATAATGTGAACGCCTGCGTAAAGGTGATGAGGGAGATTGGCGCCGATTTTGCTGTGGCGCTGGGCGGCGGCTCACCTATGGACTGCTGCAAGGCCGCTTGCGCTATTGCCAAGGGAAGCGATAGCATAGAATCCTATCACAGCGGCGGAAAGCCCATAAATACCGAAGAGGCTATCCCGATGATTGCGGTTACCACCACATCGGGTACTGCATCGGAGGTTACCAATATCTCTGTTTTGACCGACCTTGCACAGAATCTTAAGCAGCCCATGAATGACCCTGCAATGTACCCGAAGATTGCCCTTATTGACCCGGAACTCACTTTGTCCGTTCCAAAGCAGATTACTGCTTCTACAGGCCTTGATGTTTTGGCACACGCTATCGAGAGCTATTGGTCCACTCTCAATCAGCCGGTGTGTACCGCTTGTTCCGTTTATGCCGCCAAGCTGGTGTTCCGGTGGCTGGAGAAGGCATATAATAATCCAAACGACCTTGAGGCCAGAGAAAAGATGGCAGAGGCGTCAATTGTTGCAGGGGTTGCCTTCAGTCATCCCCGCACAACAGGCTCCCATGCTTGCTCGTTCCCATTAACGAATATTTACGGCATACCCCACGGCGAGGCGTGCGCCTTCACTCTTGATTATTTTGTGCGCTGGAACGGTGACAACGCAGACCAAGACGGCAGAATTACATATTTTGCCAAGGAATGCGGATTCGAGTCTGCCTACGCAATGGCTGACGAAATCGCTGCTATGAAAAAGCGTATGGGTATGGTAACAACGCTGACGCAAATCGGTTGTACAACGGATGAGCAAATTGAGGAATTAACCCAAAAGAGTATGTCCATGCTGATGAAGCGCAATCCTGTAGAATTAACTCAGGATGATATATTGACAATGTATCGCAGTCTGGTGTAATCTATATGTAGTACGAAGATGTGAGGTGTTGGTATGAGAAATAAAAATTTTGTACATATTCTATTTACCGTGGTTATGAGCATCGTGATGATTGCTGTTATAGGCTTGGTATTGGCGTTTAACACTAAGGACAATAGTGCCGATGCGCCGAGTATTACTTCCCAAATTGCAGAGACCGGCTCCTCTCCGGTGGATGAAGACGGACAGCTGACTACTGCCCGGGATGACACGGATAAGCAAAGTACCGCATCTCCCGCCAATTCCTCCGACGAGTTGGTCAGTTATACTCTGACCGAGCCGGTGTCCAGGTCTCCTGAATCTGTAATCAAGGGCGGATATTGGTATTTGTATGACGAGGACAATGTGGTGTGCTATGTTTTTTCCTTTGACGGAAAGGGAAATGTTGACCTTGCTATGTTCGATGACAGTAATATTTCCGGTGAGGATGCAAAGTATTTTACCGGATACTCAACATATACCGTCAAGGACGACACAGTTCAGCTTAGGGATATGCCCGATGTATTTTTGGAAAAATCCTTTGACCTGGTTGTAGAAGGCGCAAATCTGAAGTATGACGGCAAGTTCCTTGCTCATCATCAGGAACAAACTATTGATTACGCAATCGGCTTTAAGATGGCAAGCGAACTAAAGAAAATGGGAAAATAGTATAAATTGAGGACTAATGGATAAATCATTAGTCCTCCTTGTTTTTAGTTATCCTTTCTCTTGCGAGAGAGGATTATTTTTTTGTAGATAAGGTAGCCGGATGCTCCAGACAATGCAATAAACACAGCCGCAACGGCAATAATTACTTTTGCGTAAACAGGCATATACGACTTGGTTTTGTAGTCAATATTTTCGGGCAGGGTGTATATTCCTGTGCCTGTGTTGTCGCCGTAAGCCACACGGATTACATTGGCGCTGTACGCCGGCAATGTAATTTCAAAATCGGTGTCATTATGCTTCAAATCATTCTCACGGGGAGCAACAGTCTGCTTGTTCAATTGGTTGGCAGCGGATTTATACTTGTGTGATATGTACAGATTTGAAACTCGGTTTATATTGCCAAAATCCTCAAGATTGACTGTGAGCTTTTTTCTGCCGGAGTTGCAGTTAACCAGCTTTATGTACATAATTTGGGCGTCGCTGTCAACAGTAACACTTTGGTACACCTTGTCCATACCTATGGATTGGGTGTCAACATATTCCTTGCCTATGTTGTTGGCAAACAGCATTTGGGTGTAGTAGTTGGGCGTTAGTACAGTTTGTTGAGAATCGAACCATATCATATTTATATCCCAGGAATTGGCATTTATTTTTGCCAGAGTGGGGGCGTATGACGCCATTTTTACTATATCGCTGTTACGCTCCAGGCCGGTCATATAGCCGGCCTCCTCTGTGGCGGAGTAGATATTGTTTTTTGTAATCAGCGTACCAAAGCCGGGAGATACGGTTGCATATTCGCCCACAAATACACCGGCGCCGTTACGGTCGTAGTTGTCGTACCTGTTGTTGTGCTCCATCAGATAACTGTCCCCGGTGTAGTAATGCTCGTCCACTATGGTGTCGGGGTAGTCGCGGTTGATGGTACTCCATGCTGTGTCAAAATAATTACCCTCCGCCGCAGCCCCTGCAGAACTGATGACAGTAATTTTTGGATATTTGGCGTTAATAATTTGTCTCAGCGCGTCAAAATTTCTAAAATAGACATCGCCCCAATTCTCGTTGCCGATGCCGATATACTTTAGGTCGTAGGGCGCTTCGTGTCCGTTTTCTGCACGCTTTGCTCCCCAGTAGGTGGTGGAGCTGTCTCCGTTGGCATATTCTATCAAATCCAGAATATCCTGGGCGTAGTTGTGAAATTCCTTTGTGCCCGGCTTCAGGGCAATGGTGTCCAGATAGTCTTCAAAGTCATCTTCGCTATTTATTCCCAGAGAGTCGATATATTGTGTACGGTCGGCGATTCCGGTGCTGTCATTTTTGTTATATCCCAGGTCGTTGATTAGGTGCTCCTGCCATTGTTCATCAGTCATTGCGGATTTGTTCAGGGCCTCTACATGGTCGTCATATCCGTTGCGTGCCTGGCAGGTCATACCTGCGTTGAGTATGGGTATCGGCTCTGCGCCCAAGTCCTCACTGAGTTGAAAATATTCGTGATAGCCCATGGCTGATGTGTTGTTGTAGTAATTTCCGTTGTAAAAGTTTGACCACAGATTAGCGGACTGGGGCCTTTCCTCCAAGGGACCTATTGTGTCCTTCCACGAATACAGGTTGTCCAGTCGGGTGCCCTCTGTCAGGCATCCCCCCGGAAATCTGAGGAAGGATGGATTAAGATTTTTTAGAGCGTCCACAAGGTCCGAACGCAGGCACACATATTTCCACTGGCTGTCTTCAAAGCCGTAGCTGTTTTTTGGTACAAGGGATACAAAATCAAGATTGACGGTTCCCTTGCCTTCAAACTTGATTGTCAGCCCACCGTCCTCTGTGGCATTTGATTTTAGATTAGCGGTGAGCTTTGTCCATTTGTTAGCACTAATGTTGTCCGACAGCTGGACGGTGTTGTATTTGTTGCTTTTTGAGTTCAGGCACACGCTGATTGTGCCCTCAAAGTCCACATTCCTGACATAGCAGGAGAACCGGTAGAATTCTCCTTTTTTGAATCCCATATCTGCCTTACCTGCCAGCTCCTCATTGTATTCGTATGTTTTGTATTTATACAATTCGGGAAAGCCGATATTGGTAATTTCTGCATTTCCGTCTATGGTTAGCGATTGATAGGTGGGATTTGACTTGCTCATAGGGTTGCTGCCGGACAGCACAGCCGTTATATTGCTGAATGTCCACCCGGTTTCGCCGCGTTCCTCCATCTCGAAGCTGCCGTTATTAACCAGATTTGACACCAATCCGCCATCACAAGCGTAGCTGATGTCCTCCAAAAAGATTCCGTACAGACGGTCGCTGACAGAGTGGGATGTATTATTTTTGCTTACTGTCAGTATATTGTTTGCGGCATAAGCAGGCGTGGTACCGCCAAGCAGTATTGCCAATATGGCAAGAACACATAGAGCCTTCTTCATTTTTTGCACCTCTCTTTGATGAGTTGATTATACCATACAATCAGAATAATTGGGAAGATATATAGGTGTATTTTAATCTATTTGTAAAGTTTGGTATGCAGTATTGGGTATATAAAATGTAAATTTTAAAAAAGTCACTATTTTCCGGTAGCAATTTTTGACTGTATGTGATAATATATACCAATGAGGTAGAATATGGCTACGATAACAAAACAGAAGAAAAAGAAGAAGCCCACCGTAAAAAAGCGTAAAAACACTTTGGTCAAAAATCTAAAAGCGTTACCTAAAAGTAAAAAAACAGCAATTAGCGTATGTGTTGTTTTTTTGGTAATAGTGATTGTGCTGGTCGGTGTGGCTGTACATAACAGTAATCGTTCACACAATATGCTCTCTTTGGACAAGGATGTTGCGCAGGGCATTGATGTGTCCCATCATAACGGCAGGATTGACTGGAAAAAGGTGTCCGATGACGCCGATTTTGCCATAGTTCGTGTAGGCTACAGAGGCTATAGCGAAGGCGAAATCAATCCCGACACCCGCGCCAAGTACAATCTAAGGAACGCTCAGCGAGCAGGGGTTCCTTTGGGAGTGTATTTTTACTCCCAGGCTGTTACTCCACAGGAGGCTCGGCAGGAGGCACAGTATGTCCTTAAGGTAATCAAGGGCTATGATGTGTCGCTGCCGGTGTTCATAGATTGCGAGTTTGCCGGTGACAGCAACGGTTTCACAGGTAGATTATACAACGCCAACCTCGGCAGGGAGGATATGACGGACATTGCCAACGCATTCTGTGCAGAAATAAAGAAGGCGGGCTACACTCCCGGTGTGTATGCCTCCACCTATTTTTATGAGTCCGTTTTTGATGCAAAGAACATTACTCACAACGCAGTTATTTGGGTTGCGGATTATAACAGCAGCATAACCTATGATGGCAAGTATGATATTTGGCAGGCCACGGATAAGGGCAAATGCGACGGTATCAACTCAAAGGGTGTGGATATTGATTACTGGTATCTAAAAAAGTAAAACTACAAGAAAGTTAGAGGATTATAATGAAAACAGGCAAGAAATTATTAGCGGCATTGATTGTCCTTGTTATGATGATACAGGTGCCTATTACCGCTTTTGCTTTTACTACCAAAAGCTTGTTCACAAGCAGCACCTATACCCACCAAAGCAGATTTAAGGGCGAAAAAATATATGAGGGCATTGATGTTTCCAAGCACAACGGCGTTATCAACTGGAAAAAGGTAAAGGCAGCGGGAGTTGACTTTGCAATTATTCGTGTAGGCTACCGCGGTTACGGCGGTTCGGGTTCACTCAACAAGGATGTCAAGTTCGATGACAATATGCAGGGGGCTATTGACGCCGGTCTGCAGGTGGGAGTGTATTTTTATTCCCAGGCAATCACCACAACCGAGGCCAGGGAGGAAGCCGATTATGCTCTGAAGTATGCAAAAAAGTACAAGTTCTCTCTGCCCATATTCTATGATTACGAGTTTGCCGAAGTATCCACCGGCAGATTGGATAAGGCTTGGAAGAACGGCAAGCTGAACAAGTCAAAGATGACAGCAAACGCAATCGCATTTTGCGACACGGTAAAGGAAGCAGGATATGACGCAATGGTCTATGCCAACAAGAGCTTTCTTGAGAGCTGTGTATCCCACAAAAGCATTACCGACGCCGGCTACAAGATTTGGCTGGCGCACTACACAACATATACCAAATTTGATGGCGATTTTACCATTTGGCAATATAGCTCCAAGGGTAGAATCAGCGGCTGTAATGATGGCAACAGCGGATATGTGGACAGCAACTTTATGTACGGCGATATGTGGGAAAAGCTGTTTGTTATATCCGATATGAAGGACGAGAGATATACCGGCAGCGAGATTACTCCCGAGGTTGTAGTAACATACAACGGTGCCGACCTGAAAAAAGATGTTGACTATACAGTAAAGTATTACAACAATACCGAGGTAGGCCCCGCAAAGGTAAAGGTTACCGGTATTGGCAAGTACAGCTCTGAGGGCGACATATATATGACCTTCAAAATCAGACCCCCTGCAATGAAAAACTATTGCGTAGTATCAACCACAGATTCTACTGCTACTGTCAGCTGGAGCAAAAACAGGCAGGTGGATTACTGTAAGGTACAGGTTTACAAGGATTCTGCATGGCGTACTGTTGCCAGATGGACCGGCTCCACTTATACTGTCAAGAATCTGCGTCCTTGCACCGGATACAAGGTTAGACTTCTGGGCGTAAAGAGTGTTGACGGCATTGACTATACCACCGGCTACACCCCTGTATTTTATGCAAAGACAAAGGCAGCCAAGGTAACAGGCCTAAAGGCTACTACCACCACAAGCTATATCAAGTTCACTTGGGATAAGCAAATAAATGCTACCGGATACAAGGTGTACAAGTACAATTACAGCACCAAGAAATATTCTTTGTACAAAACTGTTACAGGCGGCAAGAATAATTCCTGCACCATATCGGGACTGAAGCCTAACAGCAAGGTCAGAATTAAGGTCAGAGCATATAGGACAAGAACCACCGGTACTGATACCGGACCGTATAGTGACGGCCTCACAGCTTACGCCAAGCCGGGCACACCGGAGTTGACAAAGGTGTATTCACCCGGCACAAAAAAGGCAAGGCTGACCTGGACATCCCAACCCAAGGTAAGCGGCTATCAGGTGAAGCGCAGTACGGTAAAGGACTTTTCCGTTGATACCGAAACTAATACGATTACCTCCGGCAACACCGCCACCATTACCACCGGCAAGAGTGGCAAGAGGTATTACTTTAAGGTTCGTTCCTACAAGTATGTTAACGGCAAAAAATATTATTCCGGCTGGAGTAATGTAAAATCGGTGGTAGTAAAATAGAATATGATATTTTGCGTTGCGGCGTACTGCTGCAACGCTTTTTTGCTGCACAAAGCAGGATTGAACCAATAGTGGAGTTTATTTTTAGTTTATATTTGGCCGTTGTTATTGACTGTGGATTGGGATTATGTCATAATCAATGTGCAGAGGAGGTGGCTATATGGACAATTTTGAATTTGCAAACAGAATTGCCGAGCTGCGAAAACAAAAGGGGCTATCCCAAAAGCAATTGGGTGATATGCTGGGCGTATCCAACAAGGCTGTATCAAAATGGGAGAACGGCGAGTCCCTGCCAAAAATGTCAACTATGCTAAGCCTGGCGGAAATATTGGGTGTTGACGGTAACGAGCTTATCGGTCTGGGCAATACATCGTCGGTGAATGACGGTGAGCTGGACAGACTGAAGGGGGAGAACGCCCGTTTGTCATCAAAACTTGATAATATAGAAAAAAGCAGAAAGCGGGCATTGATTATGGTTGTGGCGCTGTGTGTTGTAGGTATCATTGCCGGCGTGGTTATTGCCCTATGCTCCGGTATCGACACCGGTATGAACTCCGACATTGAGGACGCAGGCAAGGAGGGTACAAAAATAGTGTTTTCCAACACTACATTTGTTGTGGCAGATGATTTTCAAAAATGCTTTATCAAGCAAATGAAAAATGATTATTCGACTTTTGATTTCGAAAAGGAAGTAAAATACGCAGATTACTACAACAAATCCGGTGAAACGCAGAAGGCTGCAATATATTGCGCCAAATCCTTTTGTTATGTTGTGCTGCCGGTAGGAGAAAAGAATTACTACTATATAGACGAAAAAATATCTGCCGACGAAATTAACAAAGACAGAGTTTTCTTTATTGATTTGCAGCCGAATTATGCTGCCTATGACAAGGTGGACGGCACCACCGATTTTATTTGCGAATCATATAACGCAGATTACCCGGACGGCGAAAAATTCATTGCGGAGTTTTGCGAATTTTATGCCAATAAGGGCAAGCCCGTGGACAAAAAGATTATCCAGTATTATGGCGGCAAGGGAATCTCGTTAGCGTCGGTTAGCTTTACTTCCGAATCACAGATTTCTATCCTGGAGTTTGACGCCGGTGAGTTCTTTGTTGATGATGACAGGAATGTGTATTTTTACGATTATGTTACCTCATCGGCATATCCGGTGGGAAAGGAGTTGAGCAAGTATGTCGTCCAGACAGAAAAAGTTGACTGAATTAATAGACCAACAGCAGGCGCTGCTCAATTCTCTAAAATCGGAGGCGGCGGCAATTAACTCCGACAGTCTTGTAAAGGAGAACGAACAACTAAAGGAGAGCGTATCTCGATTATCTGAGTCCCAGGCAAAACTAAAGGCGGAAAATCAGGAGCTTAAAAAATCCTTGGAGTCCACAAAAACCGCTTTGTTCACAAAGATTGCCAACGAAAAGCTGTCGGTGTTCAACAGCACCCAAAAAAGGATAGAGAACACCTACTATCGCAAGGAATTTGAGGCCGGCAGCAGGCTGAAGGATTACGAAACAAATTGCCTGGATAGCATAAACGAAACCATAAAGGCGATTGAAGAATACGGCTCACAGGAATTCAATGACATTATCAACAGGTTGAATCTGTTAAAGACAGAGGTCAGCCAAAAGCGAGAAGAACTGGAAAGCCTGAAGAATGAACAGATTGACAATGCCTCCCGTACAAATTTTGCCATAGGCAAACAGCTCAAAGAGGAGGGCCTTACCGAGGCCGAAAAAAGAACTGCTGTCAGGCAAAAGAGTTTGGAGAGCTTTATCGGACTTAATGTGCTGGGCAAGGCAGGCATATTCCTTTTTATTGTGGGCATTATTATGCTGGGCAGATATGCCTATGTTCATATGTCCGATTTTGTTAAGGGCGGAGCAATCTACATGCTTGGCATAGCTTTGGTAGCTGTCGGCGAGTTGTTTTACAAAAAAGAAAAGACGATATTTTCCACCACCCTTATCAGCGGCGGCGTTGCAACCTTGTATGCGGCGGCTGCAACCTGTTACTTTGCTTTCGATTTGTATGATGTAAAGGTTACCTTTATCATTTGCGTTCTGATTACGGCGATTGCCGTTGCCATATCTAATCAGGTCAAAAGCCAGGTGGTCTGCGGCTTTGCAGCAGTGGGCGGATACCTGCCTGTTGTGGCGCTGTATATGATAGGCTTTGGCAAGGCTAAGGCTGATCCCTCTTTTTTGCCGGTGTCCGGAGTGTATTTTTGTGCATTGGCTGTAGTGCTTTTCCTTATGACCTACAACAAAAAGTGGTATATCCCGCAGTTTATCGGCTATGGATTGCATTTGGTTGCCGTTGGCGGTATCGCTCAGTGCGCCTACTCGGTGCGAAAGGCGGTTGGGTACGAATATGCTCTGCCCTTTGCCGTAGGCTTTGCCATCGTATCATTTGTTATTTATCTTATGATGCCCGGCGCAAAGATTGTAAGACGCAAGGTAATGCATACTGCCGATTCGGTGTTGCTGGCGCTGAATACTGTCAGCGGCGCGGTATCGGTCAGCTTTACCATGCATAACTGCGTTGCAGATTCTGTGGTGGGCAACAGACTTGTTGGATTTGTATTTTTAGCCTTTACGGTAATCTATATTGTGCTGTCAACCTTTTCCGTAAAGTCAAAGAGCAGCAAATCCCAGGTGTCAACAATCATTACCTGTATCAGCGCGCTGGCGTTCTCCATGCTGATAGTACCTTTGATTTTCGGTATGGAATACACAGGCATCGCATGGGCGCTTGAGGGCTTGGTGCTGGCTTTGGTATCTATAGAGAAAAAGCTGAAGGCACCGGAGCTTGCAGGTCTGGTTTGTATGATAATGTCGGTGGCAGCGGTGTTCTGTACTGCTCAGGACAGCTCACAGTCCATTATGATTGTGGCATACAGCGTAGTGCTCAGCGTATTTTGGATTTACAGCGTCAGGGGTTTGTCTGACAATGGCCGGGTTCGTACAGCCTTTGTGTATATTATCACAGAGATTGCTAGTGCGTCGGCAACGGTGGGATATATTGCATATCTGTATGATTGCATTATGAATAGCCCAAGAATTATCATATACTCCGAGTTTTCATACTATGCTGTGATATTTGTTGCGGCGCTTATCATACTTGCGGCGTTGAGAATGGGCGTGCTAAAGAACACCGTTTCTATGATTGTCAGCGATATAGGTGCGGTAGTGCTTATGCTGTTCGTTGTATTTTACTTGAATTACCAATGCTTCTACTATGATGTGTTTACCTATTACGGCGCAGAGGCAAAAAAGAGTGCCCTTGTAGCAATCAATTTGGCACTTTTGGTTGTAGTAAACATTGCGACAGAGTTGCTTTTTGCCTCGTCTGTGCTGGATATTGTCAATCGCCTGAAGGCTCCGGTGTGGATATTCACAATGGCAATATCTGTATCGTCGCTGGCATTGATTACCTCCGTGCTTATGGACCAGTTCAATATAGAATTTTCCAGCGTAATAATCAGCGCAGTCTATATCGCCCTTGCGTGCGTAATGCTGTTCCTTGGCTTCAAAAACAGGCATACGGTGGTGCGCTCCGGCGGATTGGTACTGATACTCTGCGCATTTGCGAAGCTATGCTTTGTGGATACTGCCCATCTGGATTCCGGGTGGAAGATTGCCGCATATTTTGCGTTCGGTGCAATACTGATAGGGGTATCATTCTTTTATCAGCGGTTTAGCAAAAAGATTGAGTCCGATATGCAGATGATAGTTGAGGACAAAACTACAGGTGAATAAAAATAGGACACTGCAGAATCTAATCTGTAGTGTCCTTTTTTGTTATGACAGATGCAGGATTTCTACAATCCTGCGCTTGTAGGTTAAAAATTCGTCAGACAGAGCAAAATCCTTTTCTCTGGGCTTTGGTACATCAATCACTACTTCATCCCGGATTGTACCCGGCTGTCCCGACAGAATGTATATTCGGTCGGACAGTAGTATTGCCTCGTCAATGTCGTGGGTGATAAAGACGGTGGACAGATTGATTTCCTCCATAACTGCCAGATACCATTTGTGCATCTTGGATTTTGTTATGGTATCCAGCGCCGAAAACGGCTCGTCCAGCAGTGCAACACCCTTGGAGGACAGATATGTCCGCAGCAACGCTGCTCGCTGACGCATACCGCCGGATAATTGGGAGGGATACTTCATCTGTTCTCCCTCCAGTCCAAAGGTGGCAAAGTATGGGTCTGCAATTTTGCGGGCTTCTTTTTTGCTTTTGCCCTTGAGTATCAGCGGCAGACACACATTGTCTATTACCCTGCGATAGGGAAACAGCAAATCCTTTTGCAGCATATAGCTGATTTCTCCCGGCTTGCCGGTAATGTCGCTGCCGTTGAGCAGTACTCTGCCGCTGTCAGGCTTGTATATTCCCGAAAGTACATTGAACAAAGTGGTTTTGCCGGCGCCGCTGACCCCCAGCAGGCTGACAATTTCTCCCTGATTGAGGGTGATGGATACATCCTGCAGTACCTGCTTTTCGCCAAAGCTTTTATTTACTTTTTCTGCCTTTAGTAATTCCATAGCTTATGATAGATAATCGTTTGTAAAGTATTGGTCTAACTGAAGCTCTTTTTCTACCAGCTTTTCGTCATTCAGCCATTTGTAAAATGCGTTCCAGCGAGCCGGGTCGATATATCCCCACTGCTTTGCATCGGCAATATATTCGTTTGACATATACTTTTGGCTTTCTATTACCAGCTTTTCGCTGCCAACCAGCGAGCCGGTGTCGTCGCCGGCAATCAGAATATCCGCAGCCTTGTTTGGATTTTTGATAGCATATTCGTAGCCTTTTTTGGTAGCCTCAAGGAATGCCTTTACTGTGTCAGGGTCATTCTTGATGAGCTCATTGTTGGCTACGAGAACAGGTGAGTAGTAGTCGAATACCGGGTTAATGTCTTTAAAGAAGAATGTGTCCACATCAATATTGTTGATTTCCGCATTCTTTACACCCCAGCCGTAGTACACCCATATAGCGTGACTTGGATTTGCGTTTACATCCTGCGCCTCATCGGTTACTGTGTTGGGTATCAGCTTAACCTTGGACCAGTCGCCGCCGTCCTTGGTAACCACATTTTCCATCATTGCAAGCTCAATAGGGGACTCCCATGTCAAAAATTCGTTGCCCTCAAGGCCCTTTGGTCTGTCCATACCGGAACCCTTTTTTGAGATAATGCAGGATGAGTTGTGCTGCAGAAGTGCCGCAACGGCGGTAACCTCCATCGGCGAGTCGGACACAAATCCGGCAGCCAGCAGGTCTTGGTAGCCTACGGCAAATTGCACCTGACCCGACGAGCAGGCAGCGATTGCGTCGCCCTCCGGCGGCTGTACAATCTTTACATCAAGGCCGGCATCGGCATAGTATCCGTTAGCCAGGGCAACATACATACCGGTGTGATTTGTGTTTGGAGTCCAGTCAAGGGACACGGTTATTTCCTTTTTTTCTTCCTGTGGTGTGTTATCACCTTTGTCACTCTTTGCACAGGATGCAAAGCTCAATGCAAGCACTGTCGTCATAACCAGTGCAATAATTTTGTTAAACTTTTTCATCTTATTCTGACCTTTCTTTTTTATTCCATGGCATACATGCTCTTTCCAGCAGAGTCACTATGCCCATTAGCGCCAGGCTGATTGCTGATATAAATACTATGACAGCAAACATTTTGTCAAAGGCGTATGCCTTTTTTACACGGGTCATATATACACCCAGTCCTTCGAATCCCCCCAGCCATTCGCTGACCACTGCTCCCACAACGGCATAGGACGCAGAAATTCTGAGTCCCGAAAAGAATGACGCCGTAGCGTTAGGCAGCTTGACATAACCGAATATTTGGAGTCGGTTGGCTCCCATTGCGCGCATCAGATTGATTGCGTCGGGGTCAACACTTTCGTACCCGGTAAGCAATCCTATTGCGATAGGAAAAAATGTTGTGATTACAACAAGGGTGATTTTTGGAGCCATGCCGAATCCCATCCACAGCACCAGCAATGGGGCTATGGCTATGGTTGGTATGGTTTGGGTAACCACCAGTACGGGATATAATGCCTTTTTCAGCCAATTGAATCTGTCCATAAGGCCCGACACCACAAAAGCAATGCCTATTCCTATCAGCAGACCGTACAACGTTTCTTGCAGGGTGATGGCGGCCTGCTTCATCATAATGGAAAAGTTATTTACAAATGCCTTTACCACATCGGCAGGTGACGGTAGCATATATGCGGGTACCAGCTGTGCATCACAACACAAGAACCAAATTATGATTATTACTGCCACAGCACACAATGGCGCTGTTTTATTGGTGATGCTTTGTAACTTTTTTGTCAATGGTCAATACCTCTCCCTCGGGATTGTACACTACCTTGATGTATGCGCTCACACTACCGCAGCCTGCATTGACAGCAACCTTTTGGCAGTTTGTGACAATCTCCATCAACTGGTCGTAGCTCTCACCCTCGATAGTGGTCTCGAACGGACCCACATAGCAGTTTAGACCGGTTGATTTTATGTACGCGATTACTTCGTCAACAATGCGAATCAGCTCGTCCTCATCATTGACGCTGGGCAGTACTTGAATAGCAACACTTGCCTTCATTCCTATTTCCTCCTATTTATTATTACTCAATAGGTCAAAAGAAAAAGCACCCGCAAATTATGGGTGCATTACTATCATATATCGTCTTCCTACGCTGGCATTATCCAACAGGTTAGAAGGGTATAATCTCAGCCTTTCGGCACCCCTGACTTATTAAGTTAAACACATTTTACAACCAAAGTTCCTTTTTGTCAACAAATTTGTCAACAAAAAAATAGGCAACAGCCGTAGTTGTAGCCGTTGCCTATATGTTGGATTACAGTACCTTGGACAAAAAGTCAATCAGTCGCGGGTCCTTAGGCGCAGAAAAGATTTGTTCCGGTGCGCCCTGTTCCAGAATTTTGCCCTCGTCCATAAAGATTACGCGAGTGGCAACCTCCTTGGCAAATCCCATCTCGTGGGTGACAATTACCATGGTCATACCGTCCTTTGCCAAGCTTTTCATTACCTGGAGTACCTCGCCTACCATCTCGGGGTCCAGGGCCGATGTGGGCTCGTCAAACAGCATTACATCAGGCTCCATACACAGGGCACGCACAATAGCCACCCTTTGTTTTTGGCCACCGGACAGCTGGCTGGGATATGCGTCGGCTCTGTCTGCAAGTCCTACCCTTTCCAAAAGCTCCATAGCCTTTGCTTCTGCATCCTCCTTGGTTTTTCCAAGGAGCTTGGTAGGCGCTATGGTAAGGTTTTTCATTATTGTCAGGTTTGCAAACAAGTTGAAGTGCTGGAACACCATACCCATCTTTTGTCTATGCTTGTTTATATCTGTTTTGGGTTGGGTGATGTCCTCCCCCTCAAATATAATTTTGCCCTCGCTGGGTAATTCCAGCAGGTTGAGGGAACGAAGCATTGTTGATTTACCCGAGCCGGACGGACCGATTATTACCACAACCTCACCTTTTTCTATTTCAAGGTCGATTCCGTCCAATGCCTTGACTGTGTGATTAAGGTAGTGCTTCTTTAGGCCGGTAACTTGAATTAGTGCGCTATCGCTCATTTTTACGCAGCCTCCTTTCAAGCTTTCCGAACAGGCCGGACAGTCCCATTACCATAATCAGGTATATAGCGGCTACGGTCAGCAGCGGCATATAGTATTGGTATGTAGCACCGGCGATGCTGTTGCCCGCCTTGGTCAAATCTGTAACAGCCACATATCCTGCAACTGATGTTTCCTTTAGCAGGGTGATGAATTCGTTGAGCAGAGTGGGCAGTACAGCCTTGAACATCTGAGGTATTATTATGTACCTCATTGTTTGAAAATAATTAAAGCCGATGGACCTGCCCGCCTCGAACTGACCGGGGTCAATGGACATAATACCGCCGCGGAATATTTCGGCAACATAGGCGCCTGAATTAACGCCGAATGCGAATATAGCCACCATAACTCCGTTGGATGACGACTTAAATATAATGAAGTAACAGATAAGAAGCTGTACAACAACAGGCGTTCCGCGGATTACGGTAAGGTATATTTTGCATATACCGTTGATGAATTTCATCACCGCGTAGCCGGGGCCACCCTTGAACTTCATTTGTTCTTCGTTTTTGTCGAACGAACTGCGTACTGCAGCAACTAATACACCTATCACAACACCAATGATTAGCGCAAACACGGTGATAATTAATGTGTTGCCCAATCCGCTTAGCATTTGCTTCCATCTGTCTTTGTCCACAAAGCAGATTTGGAATTGACGCTGTAGTGTGCTCAGTATGGTTGCTGCACTTGCGTTGATAATATACATATCTTAACTCCTAATAAAAAGGACGGCCAAATAACCGCCCTTGTAATTAGCTGTTTTTATTACTCAGCAGTAATGTACTTGTCAAGAATTCGCTTTACTGTGCCGTCTGCAATAAGTTCCTCAAGAGCAGCGTTGACCTTTTCTTCAAGCTCCTTGTCGTTCTTGTTAAAGCAGATTGCATAATCCTCCTCAGCGTATGCTGTGTCCAGAATCTTAAGGCCTTCATTCTCTGCAACAAAAGCCTGTGCAGGCTGGTTGTCAATAATTACGCAGTCAATCTTGCCTGATACAAGTGCCTGTACTGCAGAAGCGCCGTTCTGGAACTCTGATACAGCCTCTACGCCGTAGTCGTCCTCTGCATAGATGCAGCCTGTGGTAGCAACCTGTACGCCAATCTTGGTCTTGGAAGAAATGTCGTCAACGGACTTGATAGCGCTGTCCTCCTTGACGATGACGGACTGGATGCCCTTTGCGTATGAGGTCGAGAAGTTAACTGACTCGAGTCTCTCGTCGGTAACTGTCATACCTGCCATACCCATATCGTACTTGCCGCCCTGAACGCCGGGAATGATTGAGTCAAACTCGGTGTCAACAATCTCAAGCTCCATGCCCAGCTTGTCAGCAATAGCCTGTGCAATCTCTACATCAATGCCCACGATTTTGCCGCCCTCATTGTATTCGTATGGAGGGAATGTGGCGTTTGTTGCCATTGTAAGTTTGTTTGTCTTTGTGTTCGATGAACATGCCGCAAACGCAAATGCCACTGTAGCTACAGCAAGAACAACGCACAAAATTTTCTTCATTGTCTTCATAATTTTTCTCCTTATGATAATTATTATACATTAAAGTATGCACATAAAATACCACAATCCACATATAATGTCAACCCGGAATGTGTATTTATACACTAAATTAATAAATATACATTTTTGCACTTTTTTAAATTAGCACTTTACTTTGGTAAAGAAATAAAGTATAATAGTGCTACCATACAGAAATGAGGTATTATTTTATGAAGAATGTAAAAAGAATTATTGCCATCCTTATGGCCATGGTAACAGTGGCAGTTTCCTTTGTCGGCTGCTCCTCAAGCAAGGCAGCAAAGACCGATTCCGAAAAGATTGCCGAAAACGGCAAGCTTGTTGTCGGTATCACCGACTTTGCTCCAATGGACTACAAGAACGAGAACAAAAACTGGATTGGCTTTGACGCTGATATGGCTGCCGCTTTTGCTAAATCCCTGGGCGTTGAGGTTGAATTTGTTGAGATTAAGTGGGACAACAAGGTGTTCGAGCTTAACAACGGCACTATTGACTGTGTATGGAACGGTATGACCCTTACCGACGAGGTTACTTCTGCTATGGATTGCTCACAGGCATACTGCAATAACGCACAGGTAGTTATCGTAAACAAGGATGTTGCCGACAAGTACAAGACTGCCGAGGATTGCAAGGAGCTGAACTTTGCTGTAGAGAGTGGTTCTGCAGGACAGGAAGCGGCAAAGGCAAACGGCTTCAACTACACCGAGGTTAAGGACCAGGCTACTGCTCTTATGGAAGTTAAGGCAGGTACCTGCAACGCTGCTATTATTGATTCCCTTATGGCTGGTGCCATGGTAGGCGAGGGTACTTCATACGCTGACCTTACATATACCGTTGCGCTCAATTCCGAGGAGTACGGCGTAGGCTTCCGCAAGGGCTCCGACCTGGTACAGAAGCTCAACGATTTCTTCGCCGCATCAAAGGCAGACGGCTCCATGGAGGCTTGTGCCGAGAAGTACGGCGTACAGGCTGCACTTATTAAATAACATTAACTTGTAAAGATGCTTGACAGGGGGCAATTTTGGTTGCCCTCTGTTATGCTGTATGTAAGGAACGATTATGCTTAATACACTTATTGAACAATTTCCGATAGTATTCAAGGCGCTGAATATGGGATTCCTGCAAACCTTTAAGTTGTTTGCGGTGTCGCTGTTGGGCGCGGTGCCTTTTGGATTGATAATTTCCTTTGGCTCTATGACGAAGTTTAAGCCCATTAGTGCCGTAGTAAAGTTTTTTGTATGGATTATCAGAGGTACACCGCTGATGATTCAGTTGTTGATTATCTACTACGGACCGGGATTGATTATGCACACCCCGGTATGGAACGGCGGCGAGGACGGACGCTTTACCGCTTCGGCCGTGGCGTTCATAATCAATTATGCTTGCTACTTCAGCGAGATTTATCGCGGCGGTATCGAGGGCATCCCAAAGGGACAGACCGAGGCAGGCCTTGTGCTGGGTATGACTAAGTCCCAGATTTTCTTTAAGGTTACCTTACTCCAGATGGTAAAGAGAATTATGCCGCCTATGAGCAACGAGATTATCACATTGGTAAAGGACACATCCCTTGCCAGAATCATTGCGCTGCAGGAGGTTATCTGGGCAGGACAGGCATTTCTCAAGGGCTCCCAGGGTATTTCCGGCCAGGTTTGGCCTTTGTTCTTTACTGCCATTTACTATTTGGTATTTACCGGCGTTCTGACAGTTGTTCTCAGAAAGATAGAGAAGAAGCTGTCATATTTCCAGTCATAGGAGGTGCAGTCAATGTCATTGTTAGAGGTTAGAGGTATAGAAAAGAGCTTTGGCAAAACATCCGTACTAAAGGGTATTGACTTCACATTGGAAAAGGGAGAGGTTATGTCCGTTATCGGCTCGTCCGGTTCAGGCAAGACCACCTTACTTAGGTGCATCAACTTTTTGGAATTTGCCGATAACGGCACAATCAATATCAACGGCGAATGTATCTATGACGGCCAAATTGACAAAAATCATAAAGAAAAAGATTTGAGAGAAAAAAGACTGCATTTTGGTCTTGTTTTTCAGGATTTCAATTTATTCCCTCAGTATAGCGTGCTGCAAAATCTTATGCTGGCACCGTCATTGCTGGATATGGGCACAAAGCAGGAACTGGAGGTACGGGCTCTGGAAATTATTGAGAGAGTTGGCCTACTGGATAAGAAGGATGTTTATCCCTGTATGCTCTCCGGCGGCCAAAAGCAGCGTGTAGCCATAGCAAGAGCGCTTATGCTCAACCCGGATATTCTGTGCTTTGACGAGCCCACATCGGCTCTCGACCCGGAGTTAACCGGCGAAGTGCTCAAGGTTATCAAATCCCTCAAGGACGAGGGCAGCACTATGATTGTTGTTACTCATGAGATGGAATTTGCCAGGAATGTGTCTGACAAGATTATGTTTATGGCAGATGGCGTTGTGGAGGAAATCGGCTCTCCGGACCAAATTTTTGATAACCCGGTAAGCGAAAAAACAAAGAGTTTTCTTGCAAATTCGTTAGAGAGATTTTAGTACAACAAATTGTTGTAGGACATAAAGGAAGAGGATTGCTCATTACTGAGCAATCCTCTCAGACTGTCGATAAAGTGGGTTGAACCACGCCAAATAATATAATATGTAACCGATTTCTGCCTCTCTTGTGTAAAGAAAGGTGGGTGCGATTTATCGCACTCGGAGAGATTGTAAAAGCGGCTTAGACATCTAATGATGAATCTAAGCCGCTTTTGGCGTTTTTCGTTTTTTGCTCAGTCGAGGTACCATCGTACATCTTCCTTCGCAAGA
>JAQXWS010000063.1 GCA_029225565.1 Eubacteriales bacterium | reverse complement strand
TCGAGAAATGGGATTGAATTTCGTTTTCTTGCGAGGGAAGATGTATGCTTATACCTCGACTGAGCAAAAAACGAAAAACGCCAAAAGCGGCTTAGATTCATCATTAGATGTCTAAGCCGCTTTTACAATCTCTCCGAGTGCGATAAATCGCACACACCTTTCTTTACACAAGAGAGGCAGAAATCAGTTATATATTATATTATTTGGCGTGGTTCAACCCACTTTATCGACAGTCTGAAGGCATCCCTTTCGGGATGCCTTAGTTTTTTATATTGATGCATTGTAGCACAGGATTTTTCCGTCCACTATGTCGATAATTCCGTAGCTTCCGTCGCCCACTGCACCGGGATTAAGATAGTATATTCCGTCCGTAATTTGGCAGTAGGGTCTATGGGTGTGGCCGAACAGACATATATCCGCCTCCATCTGCCGGGCGGCCTGTTCCAACTCCGTATATCCGTACTTTACATGGTATGGGTGACCGTGGGTAAAGAAGATTTTTTTGCCTCCGGCAGTAATCAGCTTTTGCCGTGGTAGCATACTGTTCCAATCGCAGTTGCCGCACACTCGCTCTATTTTTATTTTTGGATACAGACTTTCTATATAGTCAACATCGTCCTCGCCGTCGCCGAGATTGATGAACAGCTGTGTATCATCCTTGTGTCGGTCAATAATGTCAATCAGTTTGCTGACCCTTCGGTGAGAGTCCGAGGTAACAACTATTCGCATACATAATACCACTTTCTATTTCATATTCTTTAGTATGATTATACTATGCAGGAGGATATTTTTCAATGAAAAAAGCTAACGATGATTCTGTTTTTAAGATGGCAAAAAATAATAATATAAATATCAACGAATTAAAGCAAGCCGCAGAGAATGGAAAAGTGGACGACTTTATCGACAAAAAGCTATCCAAAGAGGCTTCCCAAAAAATAAAGAATATTCTCAGCGACAAATCTGCTACGGAAAAGCTGCTATCCACGCCCCAGGCAAAAGAATTAATGAACAAGCTACTGAATAATAAGTAAAAAAGGACATCACTATGGATAACATAAATGACATTATATCAAGCCTGTCCCCTCAAGATATAGATATGCTAAAGGATGTGGCGTCTTCTATTATAGGCAGGAGCGACAGCGAGCAGAGTTCTGCACCCACAACTGCCGTAGCCAATAACGGCCTTGGGAGCTTGGGGCTCAGTGCCGATGATTTTAATATGATAATGAAAGCAAAAAGTATTTTTGACAATATGAACTCCGCATCATCAAAAAATGCCGATTTAATCAATGCCCTCAAGCCCCATTTGTCAGAAAAATCACAGCAAAAGGCTGACCAGGCAATGAAAATACTAAGATTGTTTGAGATACTGCCCTATTTGAAGGATTTGTTTTGATGGCAAGCTTTAATACTTCGGATATAAATGAAGCAAAGAGGCGTGTGGAGGAGATGCGCCGACGAGCCCGTAGCATTGTTGACGAAACACCGGGGGAGCAAGCTCCCGTACCAACGGATAATCAAAGCAAGGGCTTGCCCGCATCCAATCCGTTAGCCTCCTTTTTGTCCGGTATATTGGGGGACGGCGAGGATAATTCGTCGGCATTGGTACTGGCTCTTATTCTCATATTGTCAAAGGAAAAAGCCGACAATATGCTTATTCTTGCATTGCTGTATATTTTGTTATAATTACTTATGGAATTCTTGCTAATAATATGTTATAGTATAGAATTAGTAAACATTGTAATTATCGGAGGATAAATATGGAATATTCAGCATACAGGATAAGCGATGGCGTAAGCTATGTGGCTATACCTGCAGACAGATTCAAAACCAACGAATTGGCTATTGATTTTTGCTTGCCCCTTAGGGAAGATACTGCGGCTGTTAATGCGCTGACAGTATCGTTGCTTACCAATTCGTCACGCCGGTTCCCGGACAAGTTGAGCATCAGCAAGGAATTGTCCAGGCTGTACGGCGCCTCTTTGAATACGGTGGTCCAAAAAATCGGCGAGAATCATTGCCTGCGTATTGTGATGTCGGGCTTGGATGACAGATTCAGCCTTGGGGACAGCATCAGCGTTGAATGTATCAGACTGCTGATGTCCTTGGTTTTCAATCCTCATTTGGATGACAATGGCGATTTCTTCGATGCTGATATAAGTCGTGAAAAGCGTATTTTGGCAGAAAAAATCCAAAGCCAGCAGAACGAAAAGCGAATTTACGCATTGGACAGAATGCAGGAGATAATGTTCAAGAACGAGCCTTTTGCAGTCAACAAGTATGGCAAGGTGGAGGATGTTGAGCGTATCACTACCGCTGATGTAAAGCGAACATGGCAGGCAATGCTCACCACCGCAAAGATACAGATTACCTCAGTGGGCTCAGCAGATACACAGGCTATGCTTGAGGTGGTCAATGAGTTTTTTGACGGGTTAGGCAGAAAATATGTGCCACCGGTAAAGGCTGTGTTTGTGCCAAGGGCGGAGTCAGTAAACACGGTAGAAGAGGCTATTGATGTTAAGCAGGGCAAGCTGGTGCTGGGCTTCAGAGTGGATATGGAGCCTGATGACCGCAATACTGCTGCCATGAGAGCTTTTTGTGATGTGTTTGGCGGCGGTCCGTACTCAAAGCTATTTGCCAATGTTAGAGAAAAAATGTCACTATGCTACTACTGCTCTGCCAGATACGACAGACGCAAGAGCGTCATCATTATTCAGTGCGGCTGTGAGCGAGATAATATGGACAAGGCCATCAACGAGATTCTCAACCAGCTTGAGGCCATCAAATCAGGAGATTGTGACGAAGAGCTGCAGGCCTCAAAAATCGGCCTGTGTGACGCTATCAACTCTGCCGCCGACGATTCTGTTGTGTTGCAGTCCTGGTATTCAAACCAGATTACCGACGATGTTATCAAGACTCCTGCCCGGTCATCACAGGAAAATATGGATGTAACCAAGGAGCAGGTAATCGCTTGCGCGTCACTATTGAGCCTGGATACGGTGTACAAGCTGTACGCAAAGGAGGAACAGTAATGGATATCAGAGAGATAAAGTCCTCAATATTGAACGAACAATACTATGCTATCAAGCATCCTACCGGCCTTAACATTTATGTTATGCCCAAGGAGAATTACTCCTCAACCTATGCTATTTTCGGCACAAAATACGGTTCCATAGACAACAAATTCAAGCGCAGCGACAGTGATACTTGGACAGAGGTGCCTGAGGGTATTGCTCATTTTTTGGAGCACAAGCTGTTTGAGAGCGAGGAGCTGGACGCCTTTGCCCGATATGCAAAGACCGGTGCCAGCGCAAATGCTTACACCTCCTTTGACAAAACCTGCTATCTGTTTCAATGCAGTGCTAATTTTAGGGAGAGTCTGGAGATACTTCTGGATTTTGTGCAGAATCCGTATTTTACTGCACAGACTGTCCAAAAGGAGCAGGGTATTATCGGCCAGGAGATTACAATGTATCAGGATGTTGCAGGCTGGATGAGTATGTTCAATCTGCTGAGATGCTTGTACCACAATCATCCTGTCAGAATTGATATTGCAGGAACAGTAGAGTCCATATCCCATATTACGGACAAGCTTTTATACGAATGCTACAATACATTTTATAACCTGAACAATATGGCTCTTGCCGTGGTTGGCAATGTGACTGTGGATGAGGTTATGTCGGTTTGTGACCGGTGCCTAAAGCAGGCGGAGCCTCTGTCTATCGAGAGAGCCTTTGAGGATGAGCCCGACAGTATTGTTCAGGATTACGAGGAATACCATTTGGCTATGTCGGTACCGGTGTTCTCCTTTGGTTACAAGTTAGCTTGCGCAAAGCCTGTTCAAAGCCAGCGAGATTATATTGAGACCGGTATTCTGCTGGATATTATTGCAGGAGAGACATCTCCGTTGTATAATGATTTGTACAATAACGGTCTTATCAACGATTCCTTCAGCAAGGAGTATTTTATCGGATATGGCTACGAGGCTGTGATTTTTGAGGGCGAGAGCGTGGATGCCCAAGCTGTTGCAAGTGCCGTAAAGTCAGAGATTGCACGCCTAAAGAAGGAGGGCATAGACGCCGACTTGTTTGAGGGAGTTCGCCGTTCCCTGTACGGCAGGGAGATTATGTCCTACAACGATATTGACGCAATTGCCAATTCCCTTGTTGCCTGCGATTTTAACGGTTGGGATATGTTTGAGGCTATGGATATATACAGAGATGTTACTCTGCAGGATATAGAGAGCAGATTGGCAACTATGTTTGACGACAGTAGATGTGCGTTGTCCGTAGTTAAAAATAAGGAATAGAGGAAAGAATAATGAGTGATTATACAAGAGTGTTTTTTGACGGCCTTGGCATCAGCTTCGATTTGCCTTCAATTGCGTTTACAGTTTTCGGCTACAGCGTTCATTGGTACGGATTGATTATTGCTTTTGGATTCGGTTTAGCAGTACTGTACGGTGGCCGTATGGCATACAAGTGGAAGATGAGCCTGGACGGTATGACCGATGTACTGATTTGGGGTACATTGTTTGGTATTGTATGTGCCAGATTGTACTATGTTGCCTTTGAGTGGAGCTATTACAGTCAGCACCTAAATGAGATTCCGGCAATTTGGAACGGCGGTATCGCAATTTACGGCGGTATTATCGGCGCATTGATTGGCGCAGCAATCGGTTGCAAGGTTGGCAGGGTTAATTATCTCAACCTCCTTGATTTAGGCGCCTTAGGTCTGCTTATCGGACAAGGTATCGGCAGATGGGGCAATTTCTTTAACCAGGAGGCATTCGGCACAAATACCGACACCGCCCTTTTTCGTATGTGGTCCACAAAAATCAGGGATACCCTGCAGGCTTCAGCCGAAACTTTGGCGGCAAAGGGTATTGATGTTGACCCTAACAGCGCTGTGCACCCAACATTTCTTTACGAGAGTCTATGGTGCTTGCTGAGCTTTGTTATATTGCACATTATAGTTACCAAATTTCGCAGTTTTAAGGGCGAGGTGTTTTTGCTCTACGGCGTGCTGTATGGCGCCGAGCGTATGGTGGTTGAGGGTATGCGTACCGACTCATTGTACATTGGCGACACTACTATCAGAGTATCCCAGCTATTATCTGCAATTATTGTTGTTGTTGCAGCTGTCGCTTTTTGCTATTTGTATACCAGAGCAAGACAAAACAAGCTGCCCAAGGCCTTTGTCCTTGACAATTTTGATGAGCTGGAGGATATAAATCGCCGGCAGAAAGAGGAGGCAGCCGCAGAAAAGCAGGCAAAAAAAGAACGCCGTCAGGCCAAAAGGGAAGATAAGGAGAAAAACAAATGCAAATAATTGACGGAAAAGCAGTATCCGCAGCAGTAAAAGACAGAGTCAAGGCAGAATGTGATACCCTTAAGGCAAAGGGAGTTGTACCCGGTCTTGCAGTAATTATTGTTGGCGATGACCCGGCGTCACAGGTTTATGTACGCAACAAGGAGCGTGCTTGTGAGGAATGTGGATTCTATAGCAAAAAATATGCCCTGCCGGCAGACACTACCCAGCAGGAACTCAACAACCTTGTAATGCAGCTTAATGCTGACCCAAAAATCAACGGTATTCTCTGTCAACTGCCATTGCCGTCACACCTTGATGACAAGGAGGTAATCAACCTTATTGACCCTATCAAGGATGTTGACGCATTCCATCCGGTAAATGTGGGCGCCATTATGATTGGCGATTACAATTTTTTGCCCTGCACTCCTGCGGGAGTTATGGAGCTTATCCACTCCACAGGCATTGATGTCGGCGGCAAAAAGGCGGTGGTTATGGGCAGAAGCAATATTGTTGGCAAGCCTATGGCAATGCTGCTGTTGCACGAAAATGCAACTGTTGAGATTACTCATTCACGCACCCAAAATTTGGCAGACATAACCTCTCAGGCTGATATTCTTGTGGCTGCTATCGGCAAGGCAAAGTTTGTTACTGCCGATATGGTCAAACAGGGCGCCGTTGTTATTGATGTGGGTATGAATCGCGACGGTGACGGCAAGCTGTGCGGCGATGTGGATTATGATAGCGTAAAGGACAAATGCTCTTATATCACTCCGGTGCCGGGCGGCGTTGGTCCCATGACCATTGCTATGCTTATGCAGAATACTCTCACAGCAGCAAAGATACAAAATAATATTGGATAGGTGAAATATGACTGTAGAAGAAAAGGTTGTTAACAGACTTATTGAGTTAGGCTACCATATTTCCTTTGCAGAATCCTGCACCGGTGGTATGTGCTGCTCCACCCTTGTTGGCATCGGCGATGCCTCCAAGGTTTTGGATGTGTCTTTTACCACATACGCTCCCCAGGCAAAGTGCAAGTTCCTGGGCGTGTCACAACAAACTATTGATATGTTTGGTGTAGTATCCACCCAAGTTGCAGAGGAGATGTGCCGAGGCGTTGCCAAGGCTGCCGGCTCCCGTGTGGGCGTTGGTATTACCGGTGTTGCCGGTCCTACCGGCGGCACGGAAAAAATACCGGTGGGCACTGTGTGCTTTGGCTTTTATATAGACGGCCGTGTGCATACCGCCATTGAGCACTTCGGCGACTTGGGACGCAATAATGTACGGGCCCGTGCTACAGAATTTGTTTATGTTACTTTGGACAAATTGTTAAATAATGCTTGATTTTTTCTCATCGGTTATGTAAAATAATACCCGATGCTGGTGTGGCGCAGTTGGTAGCGCAATTGATTCGTAATCAATAGGCCGTCGGTTCAAGTCCGATCACCAGCTCCATAGGACAGGCTTTGCCTGTCCTGTTTTTATTATGCTATGATGAGTGCAAGAACCCTCTGTTTATCGGGAATATATTTGGACGCAGTCCCCCCTGCAGCGTGCCACTATAGATGTATATAATTTCTAAAATATTTCTGTTAAGATTTACAACACATTTGGGCATAAAAAGAGCCAAATGACGCCCATTTGACGTCTACTGAATTATTTTACAAAAACTGACGCGTTTTAGATGGCTCGATATTTACTTTTATCAATTGATGATTTATAATAACTTTGTAAGTAAACAGTAATTCAAAGGAGTTTTGTATGTATACTAATGCTATTTGGATAAAGGTTATCGCAATGGTGGTTGCAGGCATTATCATCATTTCCGGTACACTTTTTAACATCTATAGGAATAAAAAAAGCAACAAAGAGTCGTCCGCTGCTATTGGTATAGCAATTGTATTGATTATATATGCCGGTGTATGTGGAGTAAAGGCTATGAATCCACACTACGAAACGATAACTGCAAGCTATGTTTATCAAACAGGAAATGGTGAAATATTCGGACGACAATATAATTTTAAAGATTCAAGCGGCAATGTATATACTCTATCAATGGACCCGATTACATACAGAAAAATATTCAAGGGAAAAGAGTTTAAAGAGGAAGAAAGTTATATCATTACATACGAAATAAAATCAGAAACCATTGTTGGTATAGAAGAATAATTTGTTTGTTTCAAATTAAAGCAGGCTCAAGGATTTTGCTCCTTGAGCCTTTTGTTATGCCGAAAAATGTATGAACTTGTTCTATCTATCGCTTTCCATTGTAGTATTGAAAGGGAATTTAATTTTACTGTAAATAATTACAGATAGTTTTCTGTATATTCGTTGAATTTTTCCAGCAAAAACGAAT
>JAQXWS010000062.1 GCA_029225565.1 Eubacteriales bacterium | reverse complement strand
GGCAATAAAGTAAACCGTCAACGCCGCCGGAAGAACAAAGAAACAGAAAATTCCGCCTGCCTTTGAACGGCGTGCAATCTCGTTAAAAATAACAAGACCTGCGAAAACCAAAATCCAGCCAAGAAGCTGATAGAATGAGTTGTCGCCATAAATATGGAATAACATTTTATTCCCTCCTCTAAAATAATTTATCATCAAAGCGCTACTGCACTTCAATTTCCTTAATCATAATTTCATTACCGTTAAGCAGATAGGTGTTGTCCCCCGAACATTTGGGACAGGTTTTTCCGTATTCAACAGTAGAATATTTCTCACCGCAGTCCTCACAGTATGTCACTGCTGGTATCTCGTCGATAATCAGTTTTGCACCATTCATAAGCTTTGACTTACTGCAAGCCCAATTCCAGCAATCCTCAAGATAATTATGAAGGACTCCGGATACCTGACCTATCTCAAGAGTAACAGAGGAAACAAGGCTTACACCGTTTTCCTCTCCCACCTCTTCAACCTGCTTAATTATATGAAAAACTATACCAAGTTCGTGCATAAGTATTAACCCTTTTTGGCTTTTTTGATAGCAATTTTTCTCTTAATCATATAAGGCAGAATCGCTTTCATCTTGTCATCGGAGTTAATCATTGTACTGCATTCAGGATGCTCTCTGTGAAGCTTGATTGCATCAAACTCACACTTTGTCGTGCACACACCGCAGCCGATACATTTGTTTTCATCAACAACTGATGCACCGCAACCAAGACAGCGAGCAGTTTCAATCTTTACCTGCTTCTCTGAGAAAGGCTTATGAGCATCTTTAAACGATGTTCTGTGGTTAATGCTTTTATCCATTTCCGGTATTTGACGGGAAGAATTATCGTATGCCTCAATTTTAATATTATTTTTGTCAAGCTCAATAAAATCTCTGCGATTTCTGCCGATAGTAAGACTTGCATTGTAGTGTACAAATCTGTGTATTGACTCAGCCCCCTCCTTGCCTGCCGCAATGGCATCAATGGCAAATTTTGGACCTGTATAAACATCACCGCCGACAAAAATATCCTTCTGTGCAGTTTGGTATGTTAAACTGTCAGCATTTGGTCTGCCGCCCTGTGCAAGCTCAACATCTTCATCCTTGAGCATATCGCCCCAATCAATGCTTTGACCGATTGAAAGATATACATTGTCACAATCAATAGTTACAGTATCGTTTTCATCATACTGTGGATCAAAGCGTCCGCTTTCGTCCGTAACCGACAGACATTTTTTAAGTACAATTCCTTTAACCTTTCCGTTTTCGGTAAGGATTTCTTTCGGTCCCCAACCGTTTTGGATTGTAATGCCTTCGTCCTCAGTTTCAAATATTTCTTCTGTAGAGGCAGGCATTTCTCCTCTGCTTTCAAGGCAGTACATACCAAGCACATCGGCACCGCATCTTTTAACGGAACGAGCCACATCAACTGCAACATTACCGCCGCCGATAACTACTGTCTTTCTTCCGTTAAGGTCTAAGCTTTGATTTTCTGCTATGGCGTGGAGAACATCAACAGCGCTCATAACACCCTTTGCGTCCTCACCTGCAATACCGGCCTTGCGTGAGCCTTGACAACCGATTGCAATATAAAATGCCTCATAGCCCTGTTCTCTTAATTCGTTAAGTGTAATATCCTTACCAACCTCAACGCCACATTTAATCTCTACGCCAAGCTGACGGATAATATCGATCTCTGCCTCAACAACATCTTTTTCAAGCTTATAAGACGGAATGCCATAAGTCAGCATACCGCCGGGTTTTTCGTTCTTTTCAAACACTGTTGGGCGATAGCCTGTAACTGCAAGATAATATGCACAGGAAAGACCTGCAGGACCACCACCGATAATAGCAATTTCGTTTTTGAATTCGCCTCTGTTCGAAGGAATAACCTTTTTGGGAATATATCTCTTGTCAGCGTTTAAGTCCTGCTGAGCAATAAATCTTTTAACCTCGTCAATAGCAACAGCTTGGTCAATGGTACCTCTTGTGCAAGCATCTTCACATCGTCTGTTGCACACTCTGCCGCATACTGCAGGGAAAGGATTTTCTTTCTTTATCAAGGCAAGGGCATCTGTATATCTGCCCTGAGATGCCATTTTAAGATAGCCCTGTACTGCAATATGAGCAGGACAGGCAGTTTTACATGGTGCTGTACCTGTATCGTAGCAGTTAATTCTGTTTTTGTCACGATAATCCGGTGACCACTTATCCTCGCTCCACTCATTTGTGTCAGGCAGCTCCTGCTTTGGATATTCTATATGTCCGCCGTCCTTGGTGCATAATTTTTGACCGAGCTTTACTGCGCCTGCAGGGCAGTATTCAACGCATCTG
>JAQXWS010000061.1 GCA_029225565.1 Eubacteriales bacterium | reverse complement strand
CGCTTTTACAATCTCTACAAGTGCGATAAATCGCACCCACCTTTCTTTACTCAAGGGAGGCAAAAACCGGTTACATATTATACATTATTTGGCGTGGTTCAACCCACTTTATCGACAGTCTGAAACAGCACCGAATGGGTGCTGTTTTTGTTATACCAACGGTTTGATAATAATTGTTTGGCCAAGGCCTTTAATATTGTTCAGCTTATGTTCCTTGCCGGGAACAGGACCGCAGCTGTTACTGCCGCAGCCCATCATATATGCGTCCAGATGCACAACCGTTGTATTGCAGTCATACAAATCCTCACGGTGCATCGTCTTTGCGCACTGGGACGAGGTATAGTGGTCTGCCCCGAAAACAAAGGGCTCCCCTGCCGTCAGAAATTCAAGTCCCACTCCGTCAGCATTTGTTACCCTTGCCCAACGGACATCGGTACGCATTGAGGACTCCTGGGGTTTTATGTAATCCTCGTGCATATCTGCAACCGATGAGCTGTATTCACCTAAAAACGCGTGAGCGTTAAAATCAGAAGTATTGGCTCTGTCGCCTCTGCCGAAATATGTTACTCTGTCGTACTCACGGGGCATCTCCAGAGTAAGGCCATACCGGGGAATATAAGGAATATTCCTGCTGCCAATTGCCTTGTAATCCACCTTGAGAGTACCGTCGCCGTAGATAGAGTATGTTACTCGGGTACGTGCCAATTTTTTCCCTGCGGCTGTAACGAGGGAATAAACATTGCTTATTACAACAGCGTTGTCCTGAACGGTATATGGCTTTTTGCCGATATTTTTGCAAAAGATATTACACTCTGTGTTGAGCCGAAGCAATCTCCACAGCTTGTCAAAATTCATATCATTGTCCAAGGGCGCCCGATAAATTGATGTACCGAATCCCACAGAACTTCCCATTGGAGCAGGGTTGATGAACTCTTTGCCTGCCTTTTGGTAGGATTCAATGGCGCCGGTTCGAGTGTTATACACGATTCTGCCGTCGGCATAGGATATTATCAGCTTTTGCTCGCTGTTGGTAACAACAGGTGCGGTATCGCAGAACACGGAGGTAACAGTAACCCCTGCACTAATCTGTATTTGTTCGCCGCCAAGGTCCTTGCCGTCATTACCCGCATACCTAAACACAACATCCGAGCACAGGCACTCAATATCGAAATTCTGCTGCGAACGAGGCTGAATATCAAGCTCTATCTCTCCCCTGCCTACAAGGTCACAGCCATTATATGCTGTCCAGACAGCCTTGCACTGAATGGGCACAAAATAATTTATATTAGTAAACGAAAATGCGGTACCGCTGATATGCTCAGCTCTTACTGGGCGATAGCAACAACGCATAGCGATAGCTCCCGGATGAGGATTACGCTCCGGGTCAAACAGACCGTCCACGCAGAAATTACCGTCGTGCTTTTCTTCTCCGTGGTCACCGCCGTAGGTGTACTGCCATCTGCCGTCCTCGTGATATACGGCATGGTCGCAAAACTCCCAGATACAGCCGCCCATCATATTGTCGGCGTTGAGAAAATAATCAACATACTTATCCAATTCGCCTGCGCCGAGACCCATTGCGTGAGCATACTCACACATAAAATAAGGCTTTGTATAATACTTCTTTTTTAGGCCTTTACCGTCGGCAATCTTTTTGACAACATTCAGCCAGGGATACATCTGGGACACCACATCATAAGCCCAGCGCCGGGTGCGGCATACCCCCTCATAGTGAATGGGAATATCGGTCAATTCTTTTAGCTGAGCGTAGCAATAGTCCTGGTTTGCATAACCGTGGGACTCATTACCCAAAGACCACATAGTAATTGACGGGTGATTCTTGTCGCGCTGATACATTCTGTGTACGCGGTCCCAATATCTGTCCTGCCAATCGGGATTGTGAGAAAGAACGCCGGCTTTGTGATACTCGGTTTCGCAGCCGTGAGTCTCAATATCAGCCTCGTCAACAACATAAATGCCGTACTCATCGCACAAATCCAAAAAGGTCGGGTCGGGAGGATAATGGGAGGTCCTGACGCAATTAACATTGTAATCCTTGAATAACCTCACATCGCGCTCCATCTCGGAAACAGTCATAGCATAACCGTTTTTGCAGGAGGTATCGTGATGATTAACGCCCATAAGCTTAATGCTCTTGTTATTAAAAGTAAACACATAACCTTTGATTTCGATATGCTTAAAGCCAATAGGACGACGGATAATCTCTGTAATCTTTTCGCCGTCGGCAATTCCGATAACCAACGAATATAGCTTTGGAGTCTCGGCTGTCCATTCCTCCACCTGAAGCTTGGATAATCTGACGGAGGGGTTGAATGAGCCGTCGGACTCTGCGTTGTCAATAATTGTGTCGCCGTCATACAGCTTTATCATCATCCAACCGTAGGTGTTAAGCGTTCCCTCAATAACCAAATCATAGGTGCCGTCGCCGTTGAATACGGGCTTTGCCTGAAAATCCCAAAGGGTAACGCCCCGGGTCTTGGTTAACAATACATCACGAAAAATGCCATTACAGCGAAACATATCCTGGGCTTCCATATATGTACCGTTGCTCCACTTGTGATTGAGTACCACCAACTCGTTGACTCCCTCAACTACCTTACCGGTGAGAGAATACTCTGCCGTGTTGTGACTGCACTCGTTGTAGCCTATATATTCGCCGTTAAAATACACCTCGGCAGCCCCCGTAACGCCCAAAAACGAGAGGACATAATCACAATTGACATCCTCTGCTTCAACCTCAAAGCACTTGCGATAAACACCCACGGGGCTTGACTCCGGTATATGGGGCGGATTGGGCTTGAACTGATACCGGGTATTGATATAGCAAGGAGGCTCGTAGCCGGTGCTTTGCCATACCGACGGCACGGCAACCCTATCAAAATCAATGGCATCGGTGTCCATATACCTCGGTAAATCCCTACGGTCGGAATAATACACAAAATCCCAGTCACCGGATAATACGGTAACCAGGTCGCTGACATACCTCTCGTTCCTGATGTCGCAGGAATCCAAGACCTTTTGGTCACGGAAGGGAACAAAGTAGGAACGACCGGGCAATACATTGTCCGCCATTACATCAAATTTTAGGTTCAGGTCACCCTTGATTGTGTATTTCATAGTAATCTCTCCTATCTGAAATTAATTTACCATAAAGACAAAAAAAGGTCAACATTTCTGTCACAAAATCAAAAAAGTATGATATAATATATATGGTGATAAATATGAATAATTACATAAAAGAATACGGCGACAGTACATTCATCCAACTGCCATTCAATGATATTGACAACCTGATACTGTCACAGCTGGCATACAATGACTACGAGGGTATAGTGCGATACAACACCTCCATCACTCTGCGGGATGCCGCCCGTGAATTCAAGCTACTGCACAACCAAGAACAAATCGAACAACTAATCGGAATAAGCAAAAAAGCGGCACAGCTTCTGTTTGACTGTGCCGAAACAAAACGATTCGGCAGCGCTGTGCTGTGTCACTATGTAAACAAAATCGTTGGCGATATTGACAAACAATTTTCTGCCATATCATTTGAACTTGATGACGGCAGCTTTGTTACCTCATTTCGCGGCACGGACGCTACAGTTACGGGCGCAAAGGAATCTGCAATGCTGTCATATATGTTCCCTGTTCCTGCACAGATTGAGGCGCTGCACTACTTTCAGGAAAGCGGAATGAGGCACCGTGGAGACATTCGTATTGTTGGTCACTCAAAGGGAGGAAACCTGGCTGTGTTTGCAGGAGTAAATTGCTCCAACAGTTTGAAAAAAAGAATTGTAGGCATATACGAAAATGATGCACCCGGTTTTCCAAAATGGTTTTTTGACAGGTACGACTACCGGCAAATAAAGGATAAAATCCATCTGTTCACACCCCAAGGCTCGATTATCGGCAGGATGCTGTACCACGATGCCAATCCGAATATTGTAGTAAGCACCAACAGCGGACTGAAGCAGCATCAGGTATCGTCCTGGCAAATCGAGGGCACGGAGCTTGTGAAGACGGACGGCTATGATGTACACAGCAATTTTGTCAGCAATTACATCAATGAGCTCATTGACTATGTGGGAGACGAAGACCTGGAGCTGTTTTTTGACACTCTTGATGATGTTGCATTGGGTATTGGAATAGAAGATTTTTACGACCTGAAAGCATTGGATTTTAGAAAAGCAATTGACCTGATAGACACGCTGTCGCAACTTGATGATAACCAAAAAAGCAGATTCAAAAGAATACTAAAAAAAGCCGGCACCGACTTTGCCAAGGAATTTATAAACGATAAAAAGGAATATATTATAGAAAAGAAAAATAAGACCCTGGATATTGCCGGGGTACAAAAGAAGGAAGGCTGACGCCTTCCTTGTTTTTATGTAAGCATTGTGATAATAAGCGCTGCTACCAATACTGCGGCGATAATACCGAGGGCCTTTGTGATACGGGTAACGGCGTCGTACACATTGACCGGAGATAATTGCACAAATGCATATTTTAACGGCTTTTGTACACTATTGCCTACAATATCCCGATACCTAAGGTCGTATGTGCTGATATGACCGTCACTGAACAAATCTATCACTCTGACTCCCCTGTCCTTGCCGGGACCATAGACATTGAAGCCGCATCCCTGGGTGTAACCCACATCAATACCGTCGATATCACCGTTGAAAGAGTTGTTGTGGTCGTGCCCGAAATATAATCCCTTGACCTCGCCCTTTTCCTTAAAGGCGTCGAACTCGCCGCTGTTCACTTGCGGGTCGGCCGGGGACTCACGCATAAACCCAGTATCATTTACTCTATCCTTTGTCAATAAAAAATATTCGCCGTCATGGGTTCTAAAGCCTCGCACTGCGCCTCTTTTTGTGGGCTTTACCCGATGCATCAGCTGAAATACCTCGCACACGGGAATATGCTGAATAACAACGGAAGGCACAGGAGCTCCGGTTAATTCCTCGTACTTATCCCTGGTGGCACGGTACCAATTAATCTGGTTTTCGTGGACATTGTCGTACCCTATCTGCAAACTGCTATTACTGTCAATGGTATAAAGCAGGTACTTTATATCGTCACCGTCCTTTATCTCGAAGCAATGATTACCCACGCCGTCTATGCCCTGGGCAGACTCACCGATAAATCCGTCAAATTCCTTGTATATCTCGAATTGTTCCTCGTTGGAAAGGCCCACCTGTCTGTCATGATTACCAAAGCAGACGGCAAAAGGAATGCCTCGGTCGATAACAGGCTGTACCAGTTGGCCCAAAACCCGTTTTACCTCTTCCCTGCTACCCTTAAAGCTGAGATAACCCCATATTTGGTCGCCGCTATAGACAACCATATCGGGGTTGGATTCGTCCAATCCGGCTTCAATAAGTCTGATTGTATTAGGATTCACGCTTCTGCCTTCCTGGGTATCCGCTATCATTAGTATCCGGAATTTTCCGTTATTAAATTTTAATTCCATATTCATCACCGAATATATGATACCACAACACGGCTCACAAATCAAACAAAACCCTTTCACAAAAAAATAAATAATTCATAGTATGTTTTAGAAACAGGAAAGGAGGTCACACGATGGGTTGCGGTTGTAATAACAATTGTGGCTGCAATGGTTCATCCTGGATTATTATCCTTATCATTATCCTGCTCCTCTGTGGTGGTATGGGTAATGGCTGCGGTGACTGTTGCTGTAACTAATCACACAAGCCGAGGGGCAACCCTCGGCTTCTTGGCATTGAGGACACAAATATTGTCATAATACCGGTTTTGTTATAAAAATATGTTGAAAAATAATAGTCATATTTTATAAAATCTAAAAAAAGTATTGCATTTTTTTGGTAAAGTGTTATAGTAAATATTGTAAGATTGTGTGAGTGACTGCTCACCTGCAAAAAGGAGATGTTGTGTATGAACGAATACATAGAAAATGTAATCAAAACCGTTGAGCGCAGGGACTGCGCAAAGCCGGAGTACATCCAATGCGTAAAGGAGGTTTATAGGTCGCTGGAAAAGGTGATTGACAGCCATCCGGAGTATGTTGAGGACGACCTGCTGTCCCGTATGGCAGAGCCGGACAGACTAATCACCTTCCGTATTGCGTGGGTGGATGACAAGGGTAAAACCCAGGTTAACCGCGGATACAGAGTTCAATTTAATTCTGCCATCGGTCCGTACAAGGGCGGACTGAGGTTCCATCCCAGCGTTAATTCATCAATTATGTACTTCCTGGGATTCGAGCAAACCTTTAAGAATTCTCTTACCGGACTGCCAATGGGCGGTGCCAAAGGCGGCTCGGATTTTGACCCCCGTGGCAAGAGCAAGGGCGAGATTATGAGATTTTGTCAGGCATTTATGACAGAGTTATATCGTCATATCGGTCCCAATGTGGATGTACCCGCCGGTGATATAGGCGTCAGCTCAAGAGAGATTGGCTACTTATTCGGTCAGTATAAGAGAATTGCCGACGCATTTGAAAACGGTGTAATCACCGGAAAGGGTATTGCATACGGCGGCTCACTGATTAGGCCGGAGGCTACAGGCTACGGCGCTGTGTACTACACCTGCGAGGTACTGAAGCACAGCGGAGAGGACATTAAGGGCAAAACCGTTGCCGTGTCCGGATTTGGTAATGTGGCTTGGGGCGCCTGCAAAAAGATTGCAGAATTGGGAGGAATTCCCGTTACAATCTCCGGTCCTGACGGATATATATACGACAAGGACGGCATAATCACAGAAGAAAAAATAGATTATCTACTTGAAATGCGTGCGTCCGGCAGGGACAGATGCCAGGATTATGCCGACAAGTTCGGTGTTCCATTCTTCAAAGGCGAAAAGCCCTGGGGAATCAAGGTTGATATTGCAATGCCTTGCGCCACACAGAACGAAATCGGCGTAAAAGAAGCAAAGCAGATAGTGGCTAATGGAACAAAGTACTATATCGAGGTTGCAAATATGCCTACCACCGAGGAGGCACTTAACCTGCTAATGTCCACTGACGGCGTTATTGTTGCTCCGTCAAAGGCAGTAAACGCAG
>JAQXWS010000060.1 GCA_029225565.1 Eubacteriales bacterium | reverse complement strand
ATGTCGGATGCTATACCCAGTACGCCGGCACCTGTGCCGCATACATATCTTGAGTGCAGTCCGTAATCCTCCAGCACGGAGCGCAGCTGTAGTGCAGTCTCTTTAATTGGGTAGGCGATGATTATGTCCCTCATATTACCTTACCTATCGCAGTAGCAATTTTCTATCTATTATAACATATTAATATTAGCACAGGCAATACCAAATAAAAGATTTTTTTGCTGTTTTCTTTTTGTTGTAATACTGCCTCATTTTGCATTATTTGTAACAAAATGCACATATTTTGGTTTTTTTTACAAAATTCTTGTAACAAAATAACCAAATAACACTTGAATTTACTGTTGATAGGTGGTATTATTAGCATATAGTATTATAATTTGCTCTTATTGAGCTGCCGAATAAGGAGAAAACTATGTCAAAAATCAAGGAAGAATATCAATTGCCCATATACCTTTTTCACGCAGGGACAAATTATGAGGCATACGAATTCTTTGGAGTTCATAAGGTTGATAAGGACACCTATGCCTTTAGAGTATGGGCGCCGCACGCTGCCGCAGTCAGCGTTGTGGGAGACTTCAATAACTGGGACAGCACCTGTCATAATTGCCTGCCGGTGTCACCGGGAATTTGGGAGGCCGTTATTCAGGGCGTAAATGTATATGACTGCTATAAGTATTGCATCAAAACCAAGTCGGGCAAAACCTTGATGAAGGCCGACCCCTATGCAGTTCACCAGGAGACCAGACCCGGTACCGGCTCAAAGGTGTATGAGCTTGCCGACTATAAGTGGCATGACCAAAATTGGTACAAGGAGTCTCGCTCCTCCAATATTTTGGATAAGCCTGTAAATATCTACGAGGTTCACTTCGGCTCATGGAAGCAGCACGAGGACGGCAATTTTCTCACATATCGCGAGATGGCTGACGAGCTTGTGCCCTATGTAAAGAGTATGGGTTATACCCATATTGAGCTGCTGCCGATTATGGAATATCCGTATGACGGCTCGTGGGGTTACCAGGTTACCGGCTACTTTGCACCCACATCACGCTACGGTGTCCCGGAGGATTTGATGTACTTTGTTGACACTTGTCACAAGAATGGCATCGGCGTTATCCTCGATTGGGTGCCTGCACATTTTCCAAAGGATGGACACGGACTGTACGAGTTTGACGGCGAGTGCTGCTACGAATATGCCGACGAGCGCAAGGGCGAGCATAAGGAATGGGGCACCCGAGTATTTGATTACGAAAAGAATGAGGTCAAGTCCTTCCTTATTTCCTCCGCCTTCTATTGGGTAGAAAAATTTCATTTTGACGGTCTTAGAGTGGATGCAGTAGCATCAATGCTGTATCTGGATTACGGCAGGGACGACGGTCAATGGGTCGCTAACAAGCACGGAGGCAGAGAGAATCTTGAGGCTGTGGACTTTTTCCGTCAGCTGAACTCCACTATGTTTAAGGAACATCCGCAGGTAATGATGATAGCCGAGGAGTCAACTGCCTGGCCGATGATTACCATGCCGCCCGATATCGGAGGACTGGGATTCAACTTCAAGTGGAATATGGGCTGGATGAACGATATGCTTCGTTACTCCTCCATGGACCCGCTGTTCCGTAAGGGCAATCACAACTGTATTACATTCAGCTTTTTCTATGCCTTCAGCGAGAACTTTATACTGCCCATCAGCCACGATGAGGTTGTTCACGGCAAGGCAAGCTTAATCAACAAAATGCCCGGCGATTATGATATGAAGTTTGAGGGTATGCGCCTGTTTATGGCGTATATGATGGCTCATCCCGGCAAAAAACTGTTGTTTATGGGCAGCGAGTTCGGTCAGTTTATTGAGTGGAACTATGAGCAGGGTCTTGATTGGCTGCTTTTGGATTACGACAAGCACCGCAGGTTGCAAAGATTCGTTAAGGAGCTTAACATTTTTTACAAGGAACACAGCGAGCTGTGGGAGGTTGATTACTCCTGGGAGGGATTCCAGTGGATTTCTAACGAGGATAACTGCAACAGTATTATTGCTTTCAGACGAATCAATAAGGACGGCGACGAGCTGATTACCGTATTCAACTGGACACCTAACTCCTTTAGCAGTTACAAGATTGGCGTGCCGGAAAAAGGTACATATTCCGTAGTGTTTGATACTGCATTGGCTAAGTACGGCGGAGATAAAGCAAGAATGTCCGGCAAGTATAAAACCAAGGATGTACCCATCCACGGACATCCCCAATGTATTGACCTTAAGCTGCACGGTCTTTCTGCAGTGTATCTTAAGAAAATCGATGATAAAACAAAGTAAAAGAATAATTTAGGAGGAATATATAATGTCAAAAACAGAAGTTGTTGCTATGCTGTTGGCAGGCGGACAGGGTAGTCGTCTGGGCGTACTGACAAAGAGTATTGCCAAGCCGGCTGTTCCTTACGGAGGAAATTACCGTATTATCGACTTCCCGCTATCTAACTGTGTTAACTCGGGCATTTATACCGTAGGCGTGCTCACCCAGTACCAGCCATTGGTGCTCAATGATTATCTCGGCAATGGACAGCCTTGGGATTTGGACAGACTCAACGGCGGCGTTCATGTGCTGTCACCGTACGAGGCAATCGGAGGCGCAGAGTGGTACAAGGGTACTGCCAACGCTATTTTCCAAAATATCGCTTTTATCGAAAAGTATGACCCGGAGTATGTGGTTGTTCTTTCCGGCGACCATATCTACAAGATGGATTATGCAAAGATGATTGACTTCCACAAGAAGAACAATGCCGATTGCACTATCGCTGTTTTGGAGGTGCCTTGGGAGGAGGCCTCCCGTTTCGGTATCCTGGCTACTGACGAGAATGACAAGATTTTTGAATTTGCAGAAAAGCCGGCAGAGCCTAAATCAAACAAAGCCTCGATGGGTGTGTATGTATTTTCCTGGGATAAGCTGAGAAAATACCTTACCGAGGACGAGGCAGACCCCGATTCTTCCAACGACTTTGGCAAAAACATTATTCCCAATATGCTGAATGACGGTCAGCGTATGTTCGCATTCCCATTCAAGGGTTATTGGAAGGATGTTGGTACCATCGACTCCCTGTGGGAGGCAAATCTGGATATTATCAATCCAAATGTTGACCTTGATTTGAGCGACAAGTCATGGCGCATATACAGTCGTAATCCGGTTGCACCTCCTCACTATATAGGCAAGGACGCCGTTGTGGAGAATTCGTCCATCAGCGAGGGCTGCGAAATTGACGGAGTTGTGGACTATTCCGTTGTGTCCAGTGATGTTGTGGTAGAAAAGGGCGCAGAGGTAAAGTACTCCGTTATTATGCCCGGAGCTACAATTAAGTCCGGTGCAAAGGTGTATTATTCAATTGTTGCCGAGGATGCAGTAATTGAGGAAAACGCACAGATTGGCGCTATTCCGGAGCAGCTGGATGACCCTGAATCATGGGGCGTTGCCGTAGTGGGCTCCGGCGCCACTATCACAAAGGGCAAGAGTGTTGCCCCAAAAGAAATGATTGCATCGGGAGAGGAGGTATAAGACAATGAACGGAAAAAATGTTTTGGGCATGATATTTGCCAATATTCACGAAGAGGCGCTTGGCGGCCTTACAGAAATGAGAACAATGGGCTCCGTACCGTTTTGCTCTCGTTATCGTCTTATCGACTTCCCTCTGTCCAATATGGTGGAGAGCTCTATTACCAAGATTGGTGTAGTAACTAACTCCAACTTTAATTCTCTTATGGACCATGTGGGCACAGGCAAGCCCTGGGACTTGAGCAGAAAGAAGGACGGATTGTACTTACTGCCTCCGTTCTCTATCAATTCCGTTACTATGTGGGGCAATAGAATCGATGCTATTTACGGCAATATGGGATTCCTTGACCACAGTACTCAGGAATATGTTTTGATGTCGGATTGTAATAATATTATGTCCCTTGATTTTTCTGATGTATTCAAGGCTCACGAGGACAACGACGCCGATATTACAATAGTTGTCGCTAAGGCAAAAAAACCACAAAATATAACATCTCTGCTGGTATTCAACAACATTGATGCCGACGGCAGAATACAGGATGCCGTTATTGACCCCGATACCGATGATGAGGTCTATTATTCCACAAATATTGTGCTGATGAAGAAGTATCTGCTGCAGACTCTTGTGTCTAAGGCACATTCAAAGAACGAGGTATCATTCCAGCGTAATGTAATTATGGAGGCAATTAAAACAAAGAAGGTATATGCCTTTGACGCTACAGACAGCTTTATCGGTACTGTGGACAGCCTACAGAGTTATTACGACCTTTCCATGAGCCTTCTTGATAAGGGTAATAAGAAAAAACTGTTTGCTAAGGAAAGACCGATTTATACCAAGGAGCGTGACGATATGCCAACCCTCTTCGGCAAGGACGCAAAGGTGTCCAATTCACTTATTGCCGACGGCTGCGAAATAAAGGGCAGGGTTGAGAATTGCATACTCTTTAAGGGTGTTAAGATAGAAGAGGGTGCGGTGGTTACCGACTCCATTCTTATGCAGGATACTGTGGTTGGCCAAAATGCTAAGGTGAATTGCATTATTGCCGACAAGAACTGCAGTATCAAGTCCGAGGTTGAGCTGTCAGGCGCGCCTAACTACCCTGTTAGTCTTTCAAAGGGCACAAGAATTTAGGAGGATTTCAGATGAAGGTACTATATGTAGCCTCCGAGGCTAATCCGTATATGGCATCCGGCGGCTTAGGCGATGTTGCCGGCTCGCTGCCCATTGCTCTGCGCAAGAGATTGGTGGGTTGTCGTGTGGTAATGCCCCTGTATGATTCCATAAAGCAGGAATACAAGGACGAAATGAAGTTTATTACCTCAATTTCCGTTCCGGTTTCCTGGCGCAGACAGTACTGCGGTATTTTTGAGGCAAAGCGTAATGGCGTTGTGTTCTACTTTTTGGATAATCAGTATTATTTTAAGCGTGACGGAATCTACGGACATTATGATGATGCAGAGAGATTTGCTTTCTTTGCCAGAGCCGTGCTGGAGATAATTCCTCACCTGGATTGGAAGCCTGATATTATCCATTGCAATGACTGGCAGAGCGCATTGACGCCGCTGTATTATTCCTGTTACTATGCTAACAGACCGGGATATGAAAATATAAAGACGGTATTTACTATCCACAATATCCAGTATCAAGGCAAGTATGGTGACGAATTGCTGAATGATGTATTGGGTATCGCACCGGAGTTTTACAATCTGATACTATATGATGGATTGGTTAACTTTATGAAGGCCGGTATTGAGTGCGCAAACAGAGTTACCACCGTATCACCTACCTATGCCCGTGAGATTTTGGACCCATGGTTCTCCCATGGACTTGACCCGATTCTCAATCAGCGCTGCTGGAAGTTGTCGGGTATCCTCAACGGCATAGATACTGTCAGCTATGACCCGGAGACGGACCCTAACGTATATATGAACTACTCTGTGGCAAATGCCAAGGAGGGCAAGGCTGTCAACAAGCGTGAACTCCAAAAGGCTATGGGTATGGCTGTGCGTGATGATGTACCGGTTATCGGTATTGTCAGCAGATTAGCGGGACACAAGGGCTTTGACCTTATGAAAGCCGTGCTGGAAAAATCGCTGTGGGAGCGTGATATTCAGTATGTTGTACTTGGCTCCGGTGAGTGGCAGTACGAGAGCTTCTTCCGCGAGCTGCACAACAAGTACCCGGACAAGGTAGGCGTTACCATTGGCTTTATTCCGGATTTGGCACGCAAGATTTATGCCGGTGCCGATATGTTCCTTATGCCCAGCAAGAGCGAGCCTTGCGGCCTTTCGCAGATGGTATCGCTGCGCTACGGCACATTGCCTATCGTAAGAGAGACAGGCGGACTGAAGGATTCTATCACTGACAGCGGCGACGGCGAGGGTAACGGCTTTACCTTTAAGTCCTATGACGCTTACGATATGCTGGGAGCAATTTACCGCGCAGTAGATGCCTACGGCAACAAGGAGTATTGGGATAAGCTGGTTATCCGTGCTCTTGAGTGTGATATGTCATGGGGCAAGAGCGCCAATGAGTATATCAAGATGTACAAGGCGCTGATAAAAGAATGATGCAAAATAATCCACAGGCCGGTGCTTGTGGATTGTTTGCTTTGGAGGAAATATGAAAATATTAGGTTATATTTTGCTGGCTTTGGCTGTGTTTATTGCTATCACCTTGATTAGAGCAGCCTTTTTTGGTATTAAGCCGCCGGAGTCAGAGGCTTTTGAAAAAGAAAATGTTAACGAAAAACGAGTACAGGACAACCTGTCTGCCGCTATTCGCATAAAGACAATATCCAATCAGGACGAGAGCAAAACCGACTGGGGCGAGTTCGACAGATTTCATCAGTTTTTGCGAGAGGCTTATCCATTGGTGCATAGCACATTGTCGGTTGAGAATGTGTCGAAAGCCAGCTTGTTGTACAAATGGCAGGGGACGGATGACGGTCTTGAGCCCATTGCCTTTCTTGCCCACCAGGATGTGGTGCCCGTTGCTCCCGGCACCGAACAGGACTGGGAGTATCCGGCATTTGACGGCGTTAATGATGGCGAATATATTTGGGGCAGGGGCGCTCTGGATATGAAAAATCATCTTATTTGCTTGATAGAAAGTGTAGAAACTCTGTTGGAGGAAGGCTATCAGCCAAAGCGTACTGTGTATCTTTGCTTCGGTCATAACGAGGAGATTGTTGCAGGCTCTAATAACGGAGCTCACGAGCTATCCAAGGTGCTGGAGGAGAGAGGCGTTCGCTTAGACAGCGTGATTGACGAGGGAGGCGCAATGCTTCCTGCCAAGGTTAAGGGAATACTCGACGCCAATTTGACGGGCATCGGCGTTGCAGAGAAGGGGTATATGGTCTCTTTGAGAAATTGGATACCAAAATCTGCATTGGTCAGGGATACCGCGGTAAAACAGGAAAACTGGGGGT
>JAQXWS010000059.1 GCA_029225565.1 Eubacteriales bacterium | reverse complement strand
ATGAATCTAAGCCGCTTTTGGCGTTTTTCGTTTTTTGCTCAGTCGAGGTATAAGCATACATCTTCCTTCGCAAGAAAACGAAATTCAATCCCATTTCTCGAAGTCTGTCAGCGTGTAGAAATTTATAATCTGACTTTTTCTACACGCTAAAGGCATCCCGAAAGGGATGCCTTAGTTGTATCATTTTACATTCTTTAAATTTTGTGCTTGGTCACAAATAATGAACTGCCCGTACTTGTACTTTTTCTTAACGGCGGATACATTGGCGTTAACCTTGCCACACACAATATTGGCTAATAATTTTGTTGCCTGTGTATTGTAGGAAAATGCCATGTGCTGAATGTTTTTGAAAAACCAGGTGTTGTCCTTAAGGTAACAGGTACCTGCATCAATAACACCGTCCTTTGACACATACTTGCCGGTACGCTTTATTGATGAACCGTAGTCAGCGACAGTTGCGCCGGCGCCTGCGTACTTTGTGTCAATAAGAATATCCGTCTGGTTCTTGTAATTACCGGTAACGGGAATTGCCTTTGTGCCGTAGGCAGCAATAATCGCCACCTGTACACCCTGTTTTTTTATGGCAGAGAGATTGGACTTCAGCCTACCCTGAACAGAGTGGTACTTTTTTATTTTTTTATACAAGCCACCGGACTTATCCAAAAATCCTATTGCACTCATTTCCTTAACTGCACTGTTGAAAGTGTCGTAAGGAATACATTCCCACAATGAGGGTATATTGCCTATCCACGGCTTAATAACCTCTAACAAAAACTTGTCAACATTCTTTTCGTTCTTTAGGAATTTGTTGAGATAATCTGCGGCATATCCGATACGAACATCGGCTACGGCATAAGCAATCTGAATTAGCGTGGAATACTGACCTCCGTACAGCACCGGCTTCAGAGAATTAATATACTTGTCAACTGCAGACTTTGTGATTGTAAGGTCCTTGGCGTATGCGCCGGCAACATCAACTCCCTGAAAGGCAGCTTCAACAAACACGCACCTGTCCAAATCCTTGTTGTTCTTATATGCGTCAATATATGCAGCCAGTACACTACCGCCCAAAGAACATCCGACAACGGACACCTTTTTTGCGCCGGTATTCTTTTTTACAAGCTTGATATAACTGTTGAGTTCCGTTGCCGTCTTGCAGATATCCTGGCGCCAATCATAATTGAATACATATACATTTTTGGCACCAACAGTATCCACAAGCTGATGTACTATACCACGCTCGTTATTGTCTGACGATGTGTAGTAATCCTTGTGATTTGCCACAGAGTCGGTCCAATAGGAATTCACTCCCTGTCCGGCTCTGACATTACCGTTTTTGTCACAATTAATATTAGTTTCTGCCACAAAGCCGGCAAGCTCGGCAATAAGTTCGTCCGCCTTTAGCTTTCGACTGGGCTCAAACATATCAAGCACCTTGTATATCAATGTGGGCTTGCTGAGTAATCCGGTAATAATCGCCTTTGTATCTCCGAGGCCCATATTGGCAATCTCGGTTTCGTTTTCGGTATTTGGGTTATCATATACTGCAGTAGCACCCAAACCGTGAACGAGTATTACCGGTGTAACGCTTTCCTTTGCAAATGCAACACTTGCGGTAGAAAGCACCAAAATCACAGCAAGAAATACGGATACTACTCTCTTTGCAATCTTTTTCATACTACACTCCATTATTACGGTATATGAACGCAATAAAGCATCGCTTTCAATAAATTACTATATTCTTTTAGATTGAAGACAGAAGTTTAGGCAGTCTGGCAATAGTTCCGCCCAAAGTCCAAAAGATTTTGCTGAAGCCCACAAATGATGACTGGTCATCATTGAGCATCATAAGCAGACCCTCGGCCTGGCTCTCGCTGAATGCGCCCATTGACATCTGGACGAAATTACGAATAGGAATCTGAGTTGCCATAGCCGCAAGCATCTTGCCGTCGCCGTTGGCGTCGCTGCCCATACCGGACATCACCTTTTCGATAAGGCCGCAAAGCTTGCCGCCCCACTTGGTATGACGGGCGTCATTGAGACAGCAGTACTTGTCAATACGCTTGTTGGGGTCAATTTCGGGATTTGGAAGCTGGCCATATACTGCAGCAAAATCATCACGAGTAATCTTTGTTACATCGTTGTAGTAAGCTGGAGCTGTTGCTCTGTAATCCGGAATATCGCAAGCAGGAGCGTCAACAGATACTGTGGCGGTGAGCCTGATATCTCTGGAAGAAGCGGCAACCATAATATCAAAATCGCCGGACTCTACACACCAATCGCTAATATTGACATTGTAGAAAGCAAATGCCCTCTTGGACAATTCAACAGTAACCTCCTGCTCCTCACCTGCCTTAAGAAATACCTTCTTGAACGCGCGCAGTTCCTTAACAGGGCGGTAAATTGTTGATTCCTTATCGGCAACATAAACCTGAGCAACCTCTGCGCCGTCAACGGCGCCTGTGTTCTTAATCTTAAATGAAACGGTAAGAGTATCGGTGTCCTTAATACTGTCGGCAGAAAGCTTAATGTCGCTGTACTCAAATGTGGTGTAGGACAAACCATAACCGAATGGGAATACAACATCCATATTTGCTGCGTCATAGTATCTGTAGCCGATATATACGCTCTCCTTATGCTCTGAAGTAACAGGACCGCCGGGATAGTTACCAAATGTAGGATTAGCCTCAAATGATACGGGATAAGTCTCGCTTGTTTTGCCGGATGGGTTAACAACACCGGTAAGAATATTGGCAACAGCAGCACCACTCGCCTGACCGCCGAGACCTGAGTTAAGCAAAGCCTTAGCCTTGTCAAGCCATGGCATAAGAACTACAGAACCGCCGGCAAGAACAACTACAGTATTAGGATTAGCAGCGGCAACATCGGCAACAAGCTTGTTGTGATTAGCAGGCATATCGATGGTCTCTCTGTCGTAGCCCTCGCCCTCAAAATCCTCAGTAAGACCCACAAATACAACTGCAACATCTGCAGCCTTAGCAGCGGCAACTGCCTCAGCTGTAAGCTGCTCGTCTGTCATTCTGTTTTTGCGTTCCTTCTTGGAGCCGGCGCTCTTGTAGTATCCCTGTGCATAGGTAACATCAACGCCGAGACCAACAAGCTCGTCATAAGCGTTGGACAGCATGGTAGGATTGATAACGGATGAACCTGCGCCCTGGAATCTCGGCGCCTTGGCCATCTCGCCGATAACAGCCACCTTTTGGCCTGCCTTGAGAGGCAGAATATTGTCATCGTTCTTGAGCAGCACCATTGAGCCCTCGGCAATCCTTTGGGCAATCTTGTGGTGTGCCTTCTTGTCGTATGTATGAGTCTTTTCCAGGGCGGGCTTTGACTTAATAATAAGTTCTACTACATTGTCAACTCTCTCGTCCAGTACAGCCTCGTCAAGACTGCCGTCCTTGATGGCAGCAATAATCTTTTGGGCATTGAGAGTACCTGATGAAGGCATCTCAAGGTCCGTACCTGCCTTAAGGCCTTCCGTTCTGTCAACAGATGCGCCCCAGTCGGTAACGATAAGGCCCTTGAAGCCCCACTCTTTACGCAATACCTGCTGCTGCATCCACTCATTTTGGGACGCATATACACCGTTGATACGGTTATAAGAATTCATAATTGTCCAAGGCTGTGCTTCCTTAACGGCAATCTCGAATGCAGGGAAATAAATCTCGCGCATGGTACGCTCGTCAATAACCTCGTTGAGCACCATACGAAAAGCCTCCTGTGAGTTGCAGGCAAAATGCTTGAGGGATGTGCCTACTCCCTTTGACTGTACGCCGTTGATTACGGCTGCAGAGCACTTTCCGGAAAGTAACGGGTCCTCGCTGAAATACTCAAAGTTACGGCCGCAAACAGGGGCGCGTTTAATATTAGTGCCGGGACCGAGAATGGTAGATACCTTCTCCTTAAGGCACTCCTCTGCCATTGCTACGCCCTCTTGGTACAGAAGCTCCTCGTCCCATGAGCAGGATGAAGTAGCTGCGGGAGGGAAGCAGGTGGTAGGTACTGAGTTGCCCAGACCGATACCGCCGGTCTTTGCCTCTCCCTCTTCGGGGACATAGTCCTTACCCTTTGCTTTACGCAAGCCGTGAGGGCCGTCGGTAATACAAATCTTTGGGAGACCAAGCTCCGGAGCCTCCTCAAGATGCCAATAGTCATAGCCGGAAACGAATGCCGCCTTTTGTTCCAGGCTCATTTTTCCAACAATTTCTGGGTGTTTCATAAAAAACTCCTTCCGTTCACTAAAATATTAACAATAATATTATACATTAAAGCGACTGCATAAGCAACTGTTTTTTTGTGCGAATTACCTAAAAAAAACAAAAAATAATAGCGAGGACACAGCACCCTCGCTAAAATTAGTTTTCAATTATTTATGCTCACGGCTTATTTCCTTTAAATCGTGATTTTTTTCGGCAAAATAAGCTCTCGTTTCCTTACCCACAACACCGCTGAGAGCAAACAATGCAATTAGGTTGGGAAATGCCATAAGTCCGTTGAATATATCCGCAATATTCCATACGGCAGATACTGTAAGATACGGACCGATAAATACAGCCAAAATATAGATTATCCTGAACGCCTTTATACCCTTGGTTGAGCCGGTGAGATATTCAAAACACTTTTCGCTGTAATAATCCCAGCCAAGAATAGTAGTAAACGCAAAGAATGTCAGGCATACCATCAATACAAAAGCAGAAATTCTCGGGTTCCAGGGAAGTCCCTCCTGCCATGCAGCGGTGGTAATACTGACGCCCTCAAAGCTACCCTCAACAAATTTTGCGTCTGCGTTGGTAAGCACGATGGATAATCCGGTAAGAGTACAAATCACGATGGTGTCAATAAATGTACCGGTCATAGTAACAAGACCCTGGCGAACTGTATCCTTTGTCTTGGCAGCGGCTGCCGCAATGGGAGCAGAGCCCAAGCCTGCCTCGTTAGAAAAGATACCTCTACCGATACCCTTTTGCATAGCAATCTTGAGGGTAATACCGACGCCGGCACCGGTAACCGCCTTTAGAGAGAACGCCTCCTTGAATATACTAACAAGAGCCTGCGGAATCTCCGTAATATGAGTGAACACAATAATCAGAACAAACACAATATATGTAATTGCCATAAAGGGCACCACTATCTCGGACACCTTAGAAATGGACTTTATGCCGCCGATAACCACCAAAGCGGTACATACGGTCACAACCAAACCGCCTATTACGGTTGCCCAGGTGAATGAGCTGTTACCGATACTGAACGCGATATGTGTCTTTTGAGGGTCAAAGAAATTATTGATTGCAGTAGTGATACCGTTAATCTGTGTGATAGTGCCGATGCCCATTACTCCTGCAAGTGTTCCAAAAACAGCAAACAGCTTTGCCAGCCACTTCCACTTGGGGCCCATTCCTTTTTCGATATAATAAAACGGGCCTCCCAAGAAATGGCCGTCATTCTTTCTGTCACGATACTTGATGGCAAGGAATCCCTCGGCATACTTTGTTGCCATACCAAAAAATGCAGCAACCAGCATCCAAAACAATGCGCCCCTGCCGCCAAGACATATAGCAGTAGCAACGCCGACGATATTGCCCGTACCAATGGTGGCGGAAAGAGCCGTACACAATGCGCCAAAGGATGTGACCTCACCCTCGCCGTCTTCCTCATTCTTGACCATATATTTTAGGGCTTTTCCTAAATGAAATATTTGAACAAATCCGGTCCTGACTGATAGCCAAATACCTGCCGCAAGAATAAGCACAATCAGAGTCCAGCCCCAAACAAAGCCGTCAACCTTGTCGATAATGTCGTTAACAGACATTGCCAGCAATAGGGTATCCATACAATATCCTCCTATAAAAAATAATGGGGATATTTTAGCACAGAATACATACAGTTGCAAGTATTTATTCCTGTAATTTCAGTCGCAGCTTGGATAACACGGCTTTTTCCTTGCGTGACACCTGCACCTGGGATATGCCCAGAAGCTCTGCAGTACGGCACTGGGTCTTGCCCTCAAAAAATCTGTATTGCAGCAGCGCGCGTTCCAATTCTGTCAGGCACGACAATGCGCCCAAGATTGCCAGGCGATTGAACATACTCTCGCTATCGTCCACCGGAACATCAATCTGTGTATCGTCATCATCATCGCTGTAGCTCAAGGATACCGGCGGAGTGGTTACTCCCAAAATCTCCGGCAGTTCCTCCACAGAAAAGCCGGTAAGCTCTGCCAGCTGACTGATTGTGGGCTCGCAGTTGTTCTTCTGTACAAATTTTTCACGCTCGCTTTGGATAACCGATGATTTTTCCTTTAGGGAACGGGAAACCTTTATAAGGCCTCCGTCACGGAAAATACGCTTTATCTCCCCCATTATTACCGGCACGGCGTAGGTAGAAAATGCAAATCCCCTGCTGTCGTCAAAATTATCCACAGCCTTAATGAGCCCCACACAGCCTGCCTGCACCAGATCGTCGTAATCAGCGCCTCGGTCTCGGAATCTGTTGGCAACGGAATGAACGAGACCCATATTATCTATTATCTTTTTTTCTCTGTCTGCTACCATTTTGAGCGACCGACAATCCGTTTTGTTAAAGTTACCGTTGTACCCTTGCCAACCTGTGATGACACGCGCACATTATCACAAAATGATTTCATAACAGTAAATCCCAGACCTGCTCTGTCATCACCGCCGGTAGTAAAAAGAGGTGTCATTGCTTTGTCCAGATTGTCGATACCCACGCCCTTGTCCCGAATTTTTATCCTAACAACCGAACTGTCAAATATCTGTCCTGTAACAAAAATTTTTCCGTATGTATCGGCATAGCCGTGGACTATGCTGTTTGTGACCGCCTCGGACACTGCCGTTTTTAGGTCGGATAATTCCTCGACAGTTGGGTCCAGGCAGGTAATAAATGATGACACCACTACTCTGCAAAAGCTCTCATTAGTGCTGCGACTGTCCACCGTCAACTTGAATTCGTTATCCAATTTCATATTTAGACCTCCTTTATTATCGCTATAGAGCCCAAGCCTGCCAGCTCCATCAGTTTTTTTGTTTGCGGGGTAACATTGCGAATCTCCAATGTGCCGCGAAAGCCCTGCATCAGCCTGTATCTTCCCATTACCAGACCTATACCGGACGAATCCATAAAAGACACATTTTTAAAATCCAAAATCAGATGCTGGGGTTTTTTAAAGCTGATTGTATTGTCAATTTTTTCTCTGATTACAGCAGCGGAATGGTGGTCTATCTCGCCAATAAGATAGGCAATGATTAGATTACCGCTGGATTCTAATGTTACGCTCATAGCAATCACTCCAAATAAAAAATACCAATCTGCTACATAATGTAACAGATTGGCTGTGTAATAATTTGTTGAATTATGGAAGCGAATCAATTATTTCTCTGATAAGATAAAACGAGCCGCATACCAGAGTAACACCGGGCTGACAGACTGCTTCCTTTGGGCTTTCGATTACGGACAAATTGTCGCAATACATTTTAGCATAGGAGTAAAGCTCCGCTGCTGAAATCGCCCTCTTATTGTCAACGGTTGTACAAATTATTTTTTTGCATTTTGGCGCAACGAATGACAAATACCCGTCTATGTCCTTGTCCCTCATCATACCAATCACCGCAATCTCATCACTGATTACGGTTGCCAGCGCCTTGCCGGCATCTGCGTTGTGGCCGCCGTCAACCAAAACATTACCCACCCTTTGCTGACAGGCTATGGGCTTGCACAATTCTGTAGGTGCATATCCCAAATAATCCAGCACTCTGTTGGCTAAATCGAGATTATCCGCATTGAAATCGCCTGTGTCCCTGTACCTAAAGCAAGGCGAATCGTCCCTGATTATGCCCTCTTTTTCCCGCAAGATTTCTTCTACGGTATTACCCAAAAAGTCCGTATGGTCCAGAGAAACAGAGGTCAGAACCGAGCAGATATTATGCTTTTCGACATTCGTTGCGTCATTCAATCCTCCCATACCGCACTCAACTACGGCATAGTCCACCTTTTTTGCCGCAAAAGTATAGTACATCAGCACCGTCAACGACTCAAATTCTGTCAAGTCGGCACCGATATTGCGGTCAAAAAAGAGCTCACTGACATACTGTGCAAAATCATCTTTAGTAATACAGCGTCCGTTAATTTGGATTTGCCGGCGATAATCGGTTACCCAGGGAGAAGTAAACAGCCCTACCCTAAGTCCGTTATCCTGCAAGCCTCTTGCAATAGTATTGGCAACAGTGCCTTTTCCGTTTGTGCCGGCTATATGAATAATATTTATATCATCCTGTGGGTTACCAACGGACTCCAGCGCTGTTTTTATGCGAGAAAGCCCGGGCTTGATACCCAGGCTTTGTCTGTCCAATATATAATTCAATGCTTCGTCATAGTTCAACATAAAATTATCCTATTTCTGAAATTGATTTTTTGGTCTGCGCAATTTTTTCCTCCAGCTTTGCGGCATCCTCCTTGTTTTGTGCAACCACCTGTTCCGGAGCCTTGCTGACAAATCCGGGATTGTTCAGCTTTTTCATAATGAACGCAAGCTTTTCCTCATCCTTTGCAAGTTCCTTTTCCAGGCGCTTTTTTTCTGCCTCAAAATCAACCAGGTCACCAAGCGGAATATAAATCTTTGCGCTATCGGTGATGATGGTAACCACATTGCCAAGGTCGCCAAAGGCTGTGTCAACAGTTACCTCGTTTGCCGAAGCAAGACGCTTGATGAACTCAATGCCCCTTGCAAATGTGTCGGTAAATGCAGTCTCAACAAAAGCCTTGGCTTTTTTGCTGGGAGGAATATTCATCTCTGCTCTGCGGTTACGAACGGCACGAATTGCGTCCATAATCCTTTCCATCTCTGCCTCGTCCCTGGCATAGCAAAGAGAGTCATCATACCTGCACCATTGGGAAATCATAATTGACTCCGTATCGTGTGGAATAGCCTGATAAATCTCCTCTGTTATGAAAGGCATAAACGGGTGGAGCAATTTCAGTATATAGGTCAGCACAAATACAAGTACGGAAATAGCGTCCGCCTTTGCCCGGGGGTCATCACCCTGCAGTCTGATTTTTGCAATCTCGATATACCAATCGCAAAAAACATCCCAAATAAAATCATAAAGCTTTTGCACGGCAATGCCAAGCTCGAATTTGTCAAGATTGTCTGTAACTTCCTTTGCAAGGGAATTTGCCTTGGACACAATCCACTTGTCCTCAATGAGCATATTCTCCGGCAGACCCGTGTACTCGTACTCGTCATCCAGGTACATTAGCACAAATCTTGAGGCATTCCACAGCTTGTTTGCAAAATTTCTTGATGCAGTAATCTTGTCGTCGGAAAAGCGCATATCATTGCCGGGCGAATTACCGGTAGCAAGTGCAAATCTGAGGGCGTCGGCGCCGTACTTTTCGATAATCTCCAGCGGGTCAATGCCGTTGCCCAGTGATTTACTCATTTTTCTGCCCTGGGCATCGCGAACAAGGCCGTGAATCAACACGGTGTCAAATGGCGCCTTGCCTGTATATGCAAGACCGGAAAAAATCATTCTGGATACCCAAAAGCCGATAATGTCATAGCCGGTTACCAAGGTATTTGTGGGGTAATATCTCTTGAGGTCATCGGTATCCTCAGGCCAGCCGAGAGTAGAGAACGGCCACAATGCAGACGAAAACCAAGTATCGAGAGTGTCGGGGTCTTGGTTGATATTTTTGCTGCCGCAAGCCGAGCAGCAGCACGGGTCGTCCTGGGATACAGTGGTAGCACCGCAGTCATCACAGTACCATGCCGGAATCCGGTGACCCCACCACAGCTGACGGGAAATACACCAATCGCGGGTACCTCTCATCCAGGACATATAATTTTTCTTAAATCTCTCCGGTACAAACTTGATGTCGCCGTTCTCCACTGCGTCAATGGCAGGGCCTGCAAGAGGCTCCATCTTTACGAACCACTGCTTGGATACCATTGGCTCAATAGTGGAGTGACAACGATAGCAAGTGCCTACATCGTGCTTAAGGGGCTCTATTTCCTTAATATATCCGCCTGCCTCAAGGTCTGCCAAAATTGCTTTTCTGGCTTCCTTTGTGGTCATACCGGCATACTTGCCGCAGTCCAGTACCTCGGGCTCATTCTGTGTTGCTCTGCCTGATGCAAAAATTTCATCGGCAACAGCCTTGTCCTCGGGACCGGTCATACGGCCGTCGTAGGTAAAGGTTCTTACGATGGGCAGATTGTGACGGAGTCCTACCTCAAAGTCGTTTGGGTCATGGGCAGGAGTAATCTTTACTACACCGGTGCCCTTTTCCATATCTGCGTGCTCGTCGCATACAATGGGAATTTCTTTATTTATTAGGGGCAGGATAACATGACAGCCGTGAAGGTGCTTGTATCTGGGGTCGTCGCCATTGATGGCAACGGCAGTATCACCCAGCATAGTCTCCGGTCTTGTGGTAGCAAGCTCAAGAGTTTCGCCTGTCTCCTTTACGGGATAGAGAAGATGCCAGAAGCTGCCCTCCTGCTCCTCATACTCAACCTCTGCGTCTGAGATTGATGTGTTGCAGTGAGGACACCAGTTAACCATTCTGTTGCCGCGATATATAAGCTTTTCGTCATACAGCTGTACAAATACACGGCGAACTGCATTTGAGCATCCCTCGTCCAGAGTAAAGCGTTCTCTGTCCCAATCGCAGGAGGAGCCCATTTTTTTGAGTTGTTCTACAATACGATTGCCGTATGTCTCCTTCCAGTCCCAGGCTCTCTCCAAAAACTTTTCTCTGCCCAGGTCCTCCTTGGTGAGACCCTCCTCGCGCATTTTTTCTACAATCTTTGCCTCGGTAGCAATGGATGCATGGTCGGTGCCCGGCAGCCAAAGAGTATCGTAGCCGTTCATTCTGTGGTATCTGATAAGAATGTCCTGAAGTGTGTTATCAAGAGCATGTCCCATGTGAAGCTGTCCGGTAATATTCGGTGGCGGGATAACAATAGTGTAGGTTGGCTTTGACTCATCCTTTACTGCATGAAAATACTTGTTATCACACCAAAATTTGTAGGTTCTGTCCTCAACATTTGAGGGGTTGTACTGCTTTTCAAGTTCCTTTGCCATTTTTCTCTCCTTAATAATAAAAAAATCGCCTCATAATATGAGACGAAAAAAATCCGTGGTACCACTCAAATTGCACAATAATGTGCCACTCAAATCCTTAACGCAGATATACGTACCAAACTACTGCTGTTTCGTAAGGTCGGCTCCCAAACTACCTTCTCCTGCTGCAACACTGACTCGCACCCACCGTCAGCTCTCTGAAGTCTATGGGCAGAATACTCCTTTTGTTCCACGCCTTTAAATATCCCATATATACTAACAAAAATACAGTAAATTGTCAAGGATTTTTAAAGGACACGGATATGTCGGCATCGGGGATAACCAATGTCAAAAAGCTATTGTCCATACCTTGGACCAGCGTGTAGTCACCGGCTGTTGTCTTGCCGCTGTACTGAAAGCCGTCTGCCACCTTGATTACCCGACGGTCCTGAAGATTGGAGAACACCTGGTACAACACATAAGCCGGGTTGCGCGGATTGACATCTGATACAGAAAAGCTTTGGGTCATATCATCGTAGCAGAATACAACATTACCTCCGTCGCAAGTAACGGTCATACCCTTGGCGTATGTATCGGTGGGTGTAACAATGATAGCATCATCCCTGCGCTCAACTCTGCAGTTGTAAGAAAAATCCCCTGTCTTGTACACAGCGTATTGGCAAAACTCTGTGTTAATGACAGGAGAGTATTCCGTTTTGCTGCATCCTGCCAGAAAGACAAGCAATACCATTGGCAGCAGCATTTTTTTCATAAATATCAGCTCTGTTACTCAAAATCGGACATTAAAGCACCCAGCCGGTCTATCATATCAAAAACAGTTATTCCTCTCATACTGAGCTCGGATACAGCAATATCGCCACATAATCCGTGCAGATATACAGCATATTTGGCTGCATCAAAGGGAGCAACGCCCTGGGCAACCAATCCGCCTATCATACCTGCCAGCATATCACCTGTGCCACCCATAGCCATACCCGGATTGCCGGTAGTGTTGACAAATACATCTTCCCCGTCCGTAATCACTGTATTTGCCCCCTTGAGCACAACAACGACGCCGTACTTGTCTGCCAATTTTTTGGCACAGCCGATTCTGTCTTGTTGCACCTCAGCCACCGTTGTTGACATGAGCCTGGACATCTCACCGGGATGAGGCGTAAGAACAACCGGTGCTTTAACCTCCTTAAGTATATCTATGCTCTCGATTATGCAGTTTATACCATCGGCATCCAAAATAATCGGAGATTTGGAATTTTGCAGCACATATTCGGTCACCGCCTTGGTATCGTCATTCAGACCGATGCCACAGCCCAGCACAACGCTGTCAGCCCACTGAATGTCGTCCTTTATATGAGCTATTGCATCCGCAGACAATGTGCCGTCGGTATTTTGAGGCAGCGGATTGAATACAGGCTGACAGGTGTGACACTCCACCAACGGATAAGCATCCCTTGGGGTATCAACCTTTACCAGTCCTGCTCCTGTCCTGATACCGGCCAGGCTTGCAAACACAGCGGCACCGGGCATTTTGTAGCTACCGCAGATATTCAGCATTTTGCCATAGCTTCCCTTGTTGTCATTGGTATTCCTGCAAGGCAACAATATATCTCTTTTTTCGATTGTGTTCACCTTGCATACATCATAGCAATCCCGAGGAATACCAATATCTGCCACATCAACCTCACCGCAATAGCTATTGGCAGGGGGCAATATGTGGGCATACTTGAGAGTGGATATTGCTATAGTATAATCGGCGCTGACACAGTTATGGCACACCTGTCCCGTGGTAGAATCGGTACCGCTTGGGGTATCCACCGCAATCACAGTCGCCCTGCTGTCCCTAAGCTGCGAAAAGATAGTATCAAAGGGTGGGCGCGGCTGACCGTGGAATCCGATACCGAACATACAATCCACAATATAGTCACAATCAAGTGCGTCCGCACTGTAATTCAGCACCTCCACCCCTCTATCCATTGCCTGTCGGTAGTACATCAACGGCTCAGGAATGGTGGGAGCGTAATGGCACAGTATTATCTTTGCATTGGCACCAAAGGAGCACAGCAACCCGGCAATAACAAAGCCGTCCCCTGCGTTCTTGCCGTTACCGCAAAGCACGGACACACGGGAATTCCTGATACTGTCGCCGTATTTTTTTACAATACTTTGGTAGCAGGCAGTACCTGCCCTAAGCATAAGCTCTGCCTCGGTGCTGTAAGCGTCAAAGCATTTACGCTCGACCTCTCTTATTTGGTTAGCTGTCAAAATTCTCATATTTTACTCCACTTGCAGTTGAAATCCTATGGCTTGTCTGTTAAAATCAAAACAAAGGAGGAATCCGTATGCTAAAAAAGTACAAAAACTATATTATCCTTTTTTACCTATCAGTTGTGGGCTGTATGGCAGTCGCAATCTTTTATGACTTGCAGATAGATATTAAGCTGAATGACCCTACCAATCCGTTTGCCGTCTGGTTTTACAACACCGGCGAGATACCCGGCAGATTGATATGCCCTATTGCCGGTGCGGTGTTGTATTACTTGTCGGAAAGTAAATTCGGCAAGCCGGTAGGATTCTGTATAACAATGGGTGGCAGCGCCTACCTTGGATACTATATCGGCCACCATTTTTTTAAAGATGAAAACAATCTTATCTTCGGTATAGTATATGGTATCGGCTGCGGCGTTATTATACTGCTGGCAGGTCGATACATCACTGTCCCCGATAGTATGAAAAAGCCGTTGGTTGTACTGGCTGTCGCCGGCATAGCAGTAATGTTCCTACAGTTAGGAGCCATAGAGGGGATGAAATATTTGTGGGGCAGAGTCAGATTCCGCGACCTGTTGGTTGACGGCAGTTATGACCGATTCACACCCTGGTATCACCCAAACGGAATTAACGGTAACAAGTCCTTTCCCTCCGGTCATACTGCCGGCGCAGGAATGAGTTACCTGGCAATGCTGCTACCTGCCTGCAGCAAAAAAGCCCGTGAGCACACCGCCGCTTGCTTTGTAATACCATTTTTGTACACATCAATAGTGGCATACACCCGACTGGTTATGGGAGCTCACTATCTTAGCGATGTTACGGTTGGCGGAGCAATAAGCTTTACTCTGGTTATAATTACTCTGGCAATAATTGAAAAAAGCAAGCAAGTATCACCGCATAACAACTTCAATTCATAATTCTGCAATCCCCATACCGGCGGTGTGGGGATTGATTTTATATCATAGTGATTTTGAACTTAAACGAAACTGTTTCATCCGGAGCCAGTACGGTAATTCCTCTCTTGCGCTCCAGTCGAGACGGCTCATCGGTACAACTTGATATACCGGTCCACGGTTCAAGAGCCACAAAATCCGCCTGATTGCAGGCTGACCAAACCAGCAGGTTCGCCATATCCTGGTACTCAATTCTTACGCCGTTGCCCTTTGGGCCGATTAGGGTGGCCTGCTTTGATTCTATATTGTCAAAAATCATTGCATCCTTTTCTCCAAACAAGTCATGCACCAAGTTTATTGTATCGGTATTGTCCAATGCGTCATACCTTGCCTGTGCATCCACAATACCCGTATGATGGTCGGGGCGCAGTACCCTCTTTGTCATTACTCTGTCAAAAACCACCTTGTAGTCCTCGAATGCCTCGCCCTCATTGATAGGGCAATTGAACGCAGGGTGACCGCCAATAGCAAATGGCATATCCTCATCGCCGGTATTGGTAACAATATACTCAGTAGTAACAGTGGCGTCCACCACGGTGTACTTTATCCTAAGCTGATAATCGAAGGGATACATACTCCTTGTGTTGTCGTCGCTGTTTTGCACAAAGGTAATACTGTTTTTGTGTCGCTCATCCACTGCAAAGGGAGAAATACGGGCAACACCGTGCCTTTTCATACTGCAAGGCTTACCGAATGCAGTACCCTGATTGTTCGGCAGAACGCCTACAATGGGAAAGCATACAGGCGCCTGGCCCGACCAATGCTCCTCATCACCCTGCCACAGATACTCTCTGCCATCCATCTTTAATGAATTAAGCATGGCGCCATCGGTTCCTACGATAACAGTTGCCCTCTTGCTAAAAATCTTGTACTGCAAAAAATCACCCCAAAAATCATTATAAATTCATTATAGACCAAAAAAATATGCAATGCAATATTGAAAATGCGGTAATTATAGTATAGAATAGTGGTATATTAGTGTTGAAGGAGTATAACAATGGATTTGGAATCATATATTCACCAAGCAATATTTGAAGAAAACGAAAAGCACACTCAGCTTTACGAAATGATATGGAGCAATTTTGAAGAGGATGGATTTGTTGTCACCGATGAGCCCGGCAACGAGGTTGACTGCATATTCAAGGCGGTAGCCATCCAAAATCTAATCGGCGAATTCATCTACCGTGTATATGACGAGGTAAACGAGACGGGATACGAGGACATTATCCGATATTTGGGTAACCTGGGTATCGGCGAGGAGTCGGCAGTTGCATACTGCGAGAGTAACCCGAACATCGACACAGATGATGGCGACAACGAGCTTAAACTAAAGAACGGTCTGGACTACATCACCGAAATAGTGGCTGACAAAATTCTTGAACTGTTTTCTGCAACAGATTTGTTCGATTACTTCTTTGCGGCAACATACGATTTTGAACAGGACTTCACCTTTGCCTTTGAGGATGTGGACGAGTTTATGGCATTTGTGGACAGCAACACCGAGCGTCTTGATGCCTACAAGGACGAATATCCGAGTGTGCTCAGTTGGATTGAATCCGGAATGATAGTATAATACCGATGTGCAGAAAAGCCAAAAGCAGCTTAGATTCATCATTGGATGTCTAAGCTGCTTTTTTTATAACAAATCCTGCTTTAACACTTCTATTATATTGTTCTTTCTGATTCTTTTTGTGGCTATTGACATTGTAAAAGTTATTATTGCCACAACGGCAACAACTGCTATTGCGTAGATTGCCCAGTTAATTTGGAACGGAATGGTATTAAACTGTGTGACACGATTTATTCCATAGCATACCAGCGCACTCAGGGGCAGAGAAATAATCAACCCTCCAAAGGAATACAACATACTCTCCAGTACCATCATTTTTGTAAATCCGGCCGGTGTTACGCCAACGGACTGCAGCATGGCGAACTCCTTTGTCCTGGTGGCAATATTGCCGGTTATTGTGTTTATAATGTTGCAGATGGTGATGGTCATAATCATTATTATGAAAAAGTACATAAACACCTTAACCAAAGTGGTAATGGCTTTGCTTCTGTCCTGATAGTACTGATAATCCATAACCAAACAGCCGTCACCGTTATCAAGGCTCTCAAAATACTCCTGAAGCTTTTCGGTGGCTTTTGTATGATTATCAGTCAGAATGTTATATGATACAAAGGTTTCTTCGTTTTCATCACCGTTGAGCGAGTTATAATATCTGGTAATGGGAGCATACATACTGATGGAGTTAGGTTTGTTTATATTACACACAAAATCCTCCTGATCATAACTAACCAAATCGCCAAAGTAAAAAGCACAATCCCCAAAATAATCATACACAGTGTCCAACGGAAGATCTAAATCGTCGGCAAAGGCCTGTGAATACTCATAGCTAATCTTTTTGCCCACAACGGATTCGTTGAATACCGGGCCGTCCTTTTCTTTATGACTGATATTGTTGAGCACCAACCAGGCATTACCGTCGTAGTATTTTTTTGGGTCTATATTATTCTTTTTACACAATCTGTCAAATTGGGCGTCGTCGATATAAGTTCTAATAAACACAACTGTGCCATCCAACAAATCCTTGTATGTATGGGTAAGTCCACTCTTTTTTATATCATCAAATATATATCTGCCGTCTTCGGTAACATCATTGTCCATCCAATCTGCAAGGACAATATAGAAATTGGTAATACTGTCTTCCGTCTTGCAAAACTTCTCAAAATCGTTTGTTTGGGACTTATAGTTTTTTCCGTCAATAGCAACATCCGCTTCCACCTGATAATTTCGGTCATAATTGATATTACTGTACTGTGCAAATAATGAGCAAAAATAATTGCCGCAAACAAACAGCATAACCGACACCACTATAGAAGCCAATATAATTTTTGACTTTCTTCCGTTACGCCTTATACTCTTATATGCCAGCTCTCCCTCGTAACCGAAAATTTTTGAAATAATCAGGGACCGGCGTATTGCTTTTGCGCTATCAATCTCATCTCTTTGTCTGATAGCATCAATAGGAGTTATTCGCCTGGACTTTTTTGCCGGAGCCATAATAGAAATCAATACTGTCAAAAAAGCGAAGACACATATAATCAAAATGCCAACTATCGGTACGCTGACAGAAATGCTGCTGATTCCGCTTATTGCCAAAATACCGGTGCTGACAAATCTGGCCGATACTATCTTAAGAATCGCTGCAATTACCGACAATCCCGATACAAACCCCAATACAGAACCCATTGTCCCAAGAATCAAGCCCTCCAAAAGCACCGACTCCAGCACCTGCTTTTTTGTGGCGCCTACGCTGGACAGCATACCCAGATACTTCACCTTTTCTGCATAGGACATAGAAAACGCATTTCGGATAAGGAATATGGCTGCTGTCATAATGACAATCAGCAGCAACAGTACAGCCCCCATTATTGCATACACCTGAAGATTATCCTTTTCAAAAGCGAAGTAACTCATCAATAACGACTCATTAACGCTGCCGTATAATGCTCTGTTCTTTTTCGGCAGACCCAAATTATCAAAAATCTCATTAATGGTTGCATAGGAAAATACATGAATCTTTTTGAGCTTACCGTAGGCATATACGCTATCGTACTCATCTTCATCAATACCCCTGAACACCAGATTGCCAACATTAACAGTTCTGGGATTGTGGTCTAATATTCCCACAATTTTGTACCTTTTGGTTTCCAGGGGCAAAAACACCTCCTGAAATCTGTAGGCACCTGTAATATCCATGGACATGATGGATGATTTATAATCCTTTGTCTTCCTTGCACCGGTAGAAATCTCCAATTCATCGCCGATTCCCAAGTCCAAATTATTCTTTTGGAGCAGAGATTTTTCTACCATTATCTCGTCAGATTTTTTGGGGTATCTGCCATCAAGCTTGCAGGAAATAATATAATCAAAATACCGGCTGTCACCGGCAATCATGGTTCCTACGGCAGTTTGGTTGTGAGATGCGCCTGATACCTTGTATCCCGATTCACTCCTTGGGATGGCTAAGCTATAGCCAACACTTTCTATCCGATTGTCGGACTCCAGCTTTTCCTTTGCCTCATCATACTGAACAGTGGCGCAAAAATGATAGTCACCCACCTGGGACTTAACATACTGGCGAAAGACATTCAAAAATGAGAACGATGCAATAACTATTGCCGTAATCATAGTGACAGAAATACTGATGCCCAGTACGGTAATAAGAGTTCTTGCCTTGTTCTGCTTTAAATGTTTAACAGTAAGAAGATTAACAATATTCATTAAATCACCTCATTCTATTAGCTACCTTAATAATATCAATGCAATCTTACAACTGTGTGACTTAAATATTACAATTTTGTCACATAAAAAAACAACGCACAATCTTGACCGGATTGTGCGTATTACTTTACTTTGTTAACTTGCGAACATCATCGGCAGTACCCATTATAATCAAATGCTCCGCTTTGTTAAACACATAGTCAGGTGACTTGATAGCAGTAACGGAATTACCGATTTTTTTTGCAAGGACGGATACACCGTGAATACGGCGAACATTAAGACTTGCCAGGCTTTTGCCGCACCACTTGTCAGGAGCCATAATCTCATAGATACCGGTGTCATCGTCCAGCTTAATGTAATCGAACACATTGTTATTGGAGTATTCGACTGCCAAATTATACGCCACATCACGCTCCGGATAGACAGTACGGTCAGCGCCGTTCTTTCGTAAAAACTTTTCGTGAATTTCTGATGAAGCCTTGCCGATAACAAATTTAGCGCCCAGCTCCTTGAGGTAATCTACAATAACCAAGCTGTCCTGAAAATCGCCAACGCATACAAAAACATAATCGTAATCTTCAACTCCCAGGGCCTCAAGATTACTCTTGACGGTATAATCCCCAATCTCGGAGGTTGTGACAAGATTTGCGACCTGGTCAATCTTTTTTTCGTCCTCGTCAACCAGCATAACCTCGTTGCCCATATCGCACATATCAACAGCCAAATGACTACCGAATTTTCCTGCTCCAATAACTAATATTGTGTTCATATTGATTCATACGCCTTTCCGACTACAAATAATAATATATAAATCACGCATTAACCTTGCTGTAGCCGTACAAGGCATAATGTGAATATAGCCATATATAATCAAGCCGCAGTAATTCCCTATGACAGGATAACAAATTGTTTTTTGTAACATATTCTATCCCACAATGAACGAGCCCTTTGGCTTTTGTGTAGTTGTGCGTGGCTTGGAAACCACAAAGGATAATGCAAAAATCAATGATGTCAACCTGCCTATATACATAAGCACAATAATCACCAGCTGACTGACAGTAGTAAGTTGGGGAGTAATACCTGTGGTAATACCCACGGTACCCATTGCAGATGTGCACTCAAATATCACATCGGTAATGCCCAGACTACCCTGCACGCCGCATATAATGACAGTTGCCACCAGGATATTGCTGAGGTTAACCAATACTACTGCCATTGCGCGCTTGACAGCGTCAGTTGGCACTCGCTTGCCAAAAGCGTTGACATCGCTCTTGTTGCGCATATCTGCCAGCATACAAAGAAAGAGTATAGCCACCGTATTTACCTTGACACCGCCGGCGGTGGAAGCACTGGAGCCGCCAATGAACATCAACAGTATTGTAATCATCCTGGAGGTAGGCGACATAGCCATAATATCCACGCTGTTGAATCCGGCAGTCCTGGGGGTTATACTGCAAAACAGAGCGTTAAGAAGCTGCTGCCACAAAGGCATATCCCTGAGGGTGTAATCCTGCTCCAGTACAAAAAACATCGCCATACCGCCAAAAATCAGTATTGCTGTTGCAGTCAGCACCAATTTTGTGTAGGACGAAAATCTTTTGAATTTGAATTTTTGGCGGCGAATATTTTGCCACACGATAAATCCTAATCCGCCAAACACAATGAGCAACGACACGGTAATCATAACAACCGGGTCATCATTAAGTGTGGTAAGGGAGGACGACGGCGACACCATACCCATCAAATCAAAGCCTGCGTTACAAAATGCAGATACGCTGGTAAACACCGCCATATATATTCCTCTTCGCCATCCTGCCAGGGGAATAAAACGCGTACTGAGAAGCACGGCACCCACCAGCTCACAGCAAAATGTAAAAGTCACTACATCCCTGGTAAGCTCCTTTACATTGCCCAAATCCAAGGAACCGACGCTCTCCTTGAGGAGCATCTTTTGCTTGAGTCCCAGTTTTTTCCTTTTGCTCAGGGTTTTGGCAACAAATCCCAGCACGGTAATAAAGCCCAGACCACCGATTTGGATAAGGCAAAGAATGACTATCTGCCCGAATACGCTCCAGGTGCTAAAGGTATCGAATGGCACCAGGCCGGTGATACAAGTGGCTGATGTGGCTGTAAACAGAGCGTCAATGTATGATACGCTATTAAGTTTCGTGCTGATTGGCAGCGACAGCAGTAATGAGCCTATCAGTATTATCGCCGCAAAGCCGATTGCAACAATTTTTGGATAGGTCAAAGAATAATCCTTTTGTTTGTTATTTGACATAATCAGTTGCTTGCAGGATGATAATCGGGAACAATAGCCATCAGCTTGTCCCTAACATTACCATCATCAATATCCTCCAATGACTTTATCATTTTTTCAAAATCTTCGGTCGAAATATTCATAGGTTGAGTAACAAAAATCTTTTCGTTAGCGGTGCGCTGTCTGGTAGCCACCTCGCTATCCATAGCCAGCTCCTCATACATCTTTTCGCCGGGGCGAAGTCCGGTAATCTCTATGGGAATTTCCTCCTCCGTAAAGCCGGAAAGACGAATAAGATTTTTTGCAAGGTCCATAATCTTTACCGGCTGACCCATATCCAGCACAAACACCTCGCCGCCCTTCGCCAAGCCTCCTGCCTGACACACCAGCTGCGCTGCCTCCGGAATAGTCATAAAATATCTGGTTATGTCCGGATGAGTTACCTTGACCGGGCCGCCGTTTTCTATCTGCTTTTTGAACAAAGGAATAACCGAGCCGTGAGAGCCTAAGACATTGCCGAAACGCACAGCGGTATATTCGGTATTATCACTTACACTATTCATATACTGCACAATAATCTCTGTAATCCTCTTTGTGCAGCCCATAACATTTGTTGGGTTGACTGCCTTGTCGGTGGAGATAGTAACCATTCTCTTTACGCAAAACTCGTCGCATACTCTGGCAACATTGTATGTACCGAAAACATTGTTACGAACAGCCTCGCAGGGGCTATCCTCCATAAGAGGTACATGCTTGTGGGCAGCAGCATGAAATACCACATCCGGCTTGACTTGCGCAAAGACCTCACGAAGACGCTCCATCTCGCAGATATTGCCGATTCTGACATTGACAACAATATCGTCACCGTACCTGGACTGCAAATCATTTTGGAGCTCAAATGCGCAATTCTCGTATATATCGAATATGGTAATGGACTCCGGCGAATACCTGGCAACCTGCTTGCACAGCTCGGCGCCGATTGAACCTCCGCCACCGGTAACAAGAATCCTCTTGCCTATCAGGTACCTACACACCTTTTTGTCCAGCTTAATCTCCGGTCTGCACAGCAGGTCGGCAACATCAACATCGCGCACGCGGCGATTACCGCCCTGCTCAAACATATCCTCAACGCCGGGGCTTATTTTGACCTCCGCCTTTGTTTGCATAGCAAGGTCAATAATCTCTTTTTGCCTGATTTTTGTGGCTGAGGGAATACAAATAATAATTTTGTCAATATTGTACTTTTCTGCCAAAAAGGGTATTTGCTGGCAATTGCCTACTATCTTTACTCCGCCTATGGTCTTGTGCAATTTAGCAGGATTGTCGTCAACGGCGATAACCGGTCTGCCCTTGCGATACTTTTCGTTAGCCAAAGCCTCCAATACAAAATTACCCATAAATCCGGCTCCGACTATCATAATTCTGGAATTATCGCGATTTTTTCCGGAATATCTGCCTACCACATTGTAGCCCATTCTTCTGACCACACGGTACGCCATTCTTGGGCCGATAGTTGTCAGAGCAATGAGTATAAACAATACGATATACGAATAAAAAGCCAATCTTCCGTAAATTTTCAGCACATCGTAATATAATACTCTGTCCACAAAAAATATTGCAATAGTATCCAACACAGAAGCACAAGTGCCTCTGAGCACCTCGTCGCTGCCGGCAAAATTCCATACGCTCCTGTACAAGCCCAAAGCATAGTTGATAACAATAACTAATGCTATTACCAAAAACAAATGGTCGTAACGAAACAGAACGGAGGAATAAACGCTGTCAAAAAGACTGCCGTTGGTGATATAGCAGGTTGCAAACAGCGCAGCTGTAACCGTTACTGCATCCATAAAGCCCAACAGACATTTTTTCAGCAATCCGTTAACGGCTCTTTCTTTTTGAATTCTGTCGTTATACTTGCCGTCCATAAAACACTCCTTACTTCAGACTTATATATAAAACATATCACAATAATTGTACATCAATAATAATAAAAAATCAAGCATATCATATCATTGCGGTATTACGAATAAATTATTATTTTAGGATCTATTGCAACTATTCGCACTATAATAATGCTTATCAAAAGAATAAGACTAACAAAAACCACTCAAGCGAGTGGTTTTTGTTTTTCATAAATTATGAATTATACTTTTTTCTTTTGCTGTAAAGGAGAATGAATATCACAGCTCCGCTGATAAAGAAGATAATTGCTCCTGTTAATGCCGTGTACGAATCGTCACTGGTTTTTGGCGATGTCATACTGTCATCGGCTTTTGGCGCTGTTGTGTCATCCTTTTTGCCATCATCCTCTTGGGACGGATTTGTGGCTTCTTCCGGAGCTTCCTTAACCTCAAATTCCGCCTCTGCCTCGCCGTCTGTGTAAAGGACAGTCAGCGTGTGGGTGCCTACCGAAAGGGTATTAAGATAATCGGCGTTAAGAGTAATGATTGTACTGCCCGATTCTGCGGTATAGTTTGACTCGTCAACATCTTTTCCGTCAACCTTTATGCCCGTAAACTTGCTGTATGCGCCGTTTGCGGTAAAGGTGAGTGTTCCGTCCTGACCGATAGTCCAGATGCCGCCTGAGCCCTCGTAAACCATATAAGCCGAAATGCCTGCTGTAAGAGTATAAAGCTTTTCCTTTACATCCTCGCTAACCAGCGATTTTTCATAATCCGTCAAAGCATTGTATGCGTCATTTGCATCAAGAATACTCTGTACCGTGTCTAAATCATCAGGCTCAACGCTGTCGGGTAGCTCTGCAATTAAATCCTCAACTGCCTTAACATCATCAAGCACCTTCAGAGATTCATTAACACGCTCAAGGTCGGACTGAGTTTTTGCCAGTTCATCATCGGTGTAATTTGAGCCGTACTCCTCAAGTGCCTTTTCCAAATCGGCCTTTGCCTTATCAAGAGCATCTCTGTCATCCTCTGTAACATTATCCGGGTTAATACCCTCAACATTCTTGATGTTCTCGGTTTGAGTAGCTTTTTGTGCCTTGTCAATAATATCCAAAAGCTCGTCACATCTACCGTTAATATCATTCAAGGCTTCCTTTTCGCTGTCGGTTGCATTTGAAATATCAACCTCACCGACGCTTTCTTTAACTGCGTCTATTGCTACCTTGTTTGAAGACTTAACATTTTCGTCGTTAACATCCTCTATTGACTGTGCAAGAGAGCTGATAGACTTCATTGTTACAGTAACGATTGTGCTGTTGTCCGCCTTATCTGTGGCAACGATAGTATATACTTCGTCCGTATTACCGTCCAATGTAACGGTTGTGCCGTCAACTTCGGTACCGTTAAGAGTAACTGACTTTAAGTTATCATCGGTAACTACTGCCTTTTGCGTTGTGTAGTAAACTGCACCGTCGGTTACACCTGTAATTACAGGAACAGTAGCGTCAAGCACAATTCCGTTTGAGGAAATGTAGGTAACATTGCCTGCGTGGTCGGTCAGCTTTGCATAAATCACATACTTGTTGTCGGGATTGATATTGAATGAACTGTTGTATTCCGTAAATTCTTCGCTTGCAAGGTCTGACTGTGTTAAAACAGTATCTCCGCTGTAAAGATAATATTCAACCTTAACAGCCTTATCATCGGTATAGCCTTCGTGGTCATAGCTATCGTCGGTTGCCGTTACTGCTACGCTTTGAGTATCCTTAAAGAACAAGCCAAAGGTAATTGTATTGAGGAAGCTGTTCCATTTATTCGTACCAACGGTAATTTCTCCGGTTGGTGCTGTTGAATCTGTCAGCAGACTGCCGTATTCTTTTTTACAATAGTCACAAATTGCTTTATTGAAATAGGTTGCCTGACCGCCTTCACAGTCGCCGTCTTCATAGCCCTTACAGCCGGCAACGGTGCAGTAGCGTGTGTGCGTATCATTACCGTTTGACTTCCATTCGCCGTAGGTGTGACCGTCATTTACTGTTACGGTTATTGTAGTTTCATTCTTTGCTTTGTCGGTAGCAACAACAGTTACTGTACCTATTCCTTTTGCAAGAGTATATTTGCCGTTTGTTCCGGGTGTTAATACTGTGTTGCCTGCCTTAACGCTTGCAATACCGTTGTTGTCGGCAACGGTAAATTCTACCGCATCGCAATAGGTTTTGTTGTTCTCCAAGCCTGTGATAACAGGCTTTTGAATATCCTTCCACTGTGCAACAAGTGTTACGCTTGTAACAGTATCATTTGTTGCAAGTTCGGAATATTTGGTATTTGCGTTTACGGTCTTATCCCCACATTTCCAGCCGGTAAATTCCCAGCCGTCCTTTGTGGGATTCGTAATACCGGAGAGCACTGCATCCGTCCATTTAACACCTGTTTTATTACTTATACTGCTACCGCCGTTGGTGTCAAATTTAACAGTATAGTCGTTTTGTGAGAAGTGCGCTGTATATGTTCTGTCACCTGTACTGCCTTTAGCAATGGTAACGGTCATCTTGTTTTCGCCGGTTATGCCTGTTCCGCTCCAGCCGGTAAAGGTGTAGCCGGTCTTGGTAGGATTGTTAAGCGTAATTTCATCACTTTCCACAGTATAGGTTCCAGGGTTAGTTGCCGTGCCACCGGCTAAACCATATGAGATATTGTAGGTTTTCGGATTGCTGAATTTTGCTGTCAGGGTAATATCCTCGCTTAACGAAGAACCAAAGGTGTACTTGGCATTGCCGTTGTACCAGCCGTCAAAGCTATTATATCCTTCTTTAACAGATGGAGAGATAGGTGCGACCGTATTGTAGCCGGAATCTACTATTTCATAAGCGTAGGTATCGTTACCGTTTTTGAAGGTAATTTTCTTGGCTTCTATTGTAACGCTTGAAGCTATTGAACCGTAGTATATACCGCCGTACAAATGGACATAGCCTGATATATTTCCGGTAAATGCAGTTGGGGTATTACTTGTGCATTTAATAGAAACTATATGTGTGTTTGTATAAAAATCCGATGTTACCGTGCCGCCGTTTGCATAGAGAACGCAATCGTTATAGCTACCACCGTCTTTTTTCATTGAAATTTTTGATTTTACAACGCCGCCTTTTGGCAGTGTGCTGTCGGTATGAGTTGCGGTGGGACGGCTGTCCTTTAAGGTAAGATTTGCCTTGCCATTGCCTGCGTTGATTGAGATATCAGCACCCGAAATTACATAGCCGTTAAGGTCAATAGTAATATTCTTATTGCTCAAATCAAGCGCCCTTGAAAGATTGATGTCAGCCATCAGCTTGATATTGGTAATACCTTCGTTAATAGCGGTTCTTAAGGTTGTCTCATCAGTAACCTCGTTTACCCACTTTGCAGTAAGGGTGATATCACTAGGGATAGTCAGGGGGAAATTGTATTTGGTATTTACAAAGTACCAGCCCGCGAACACATAGCCATCCTTGACGGGATCGATCGGTGCCACCGCAAAATTGCCGCTTGCCACAACACCAACGGCGTAAAGTTTGCCGCCGTTCATAAATGTTACGGTCTTTTCCTTGATACAGCTTTCCTTGACATTGCCGTAGAATATACCGCCGTGGATTGCGCCGCTGCCTCCCACAGAGTCCATAAAGGCAGTGGGAGTAGTGCTTGTGCAGACGATTTGGGTATTGGAATCGTCCAAAATAACCTGCCCATTTACCGTGCCGCCGTTGGCGCAAAGGCGACTGAATCTACTTAATCCTTGTTTATCAAGCGTAATTTTCCCATCCAGCACACCGCCTAAGGGCAGATTGCTGTTTGTATGAGTTGCAGTCGGATTGCTGTCTATCAGGGTAAGCTTGGACGTGTTTGTTGGATTGAAGGTAGCAAACAACTTGATATCACCTGTGAGAATATGACCGTTTAGGTCCAGAGTAATGTCCTTATCGCTCAGGTCAAGTATATTTGAAAAGGTGATGTCATCAATCAACTTGATGGAGGTAATGCCTGCATTAATGGCTTCTTTTAATTCAGCCTCGGTAGACACTCTGCTATTTACCCATTTTGCTTTCAGCGTGAAAATCTTGATGTTATCCGGGACAGCCGTTGTGAAATCGTAGACGGTATTGCCGTTGTACCAGCCCATAAACTTGTAGCCTTCCCATGTAGGGTCGGTAGGCCTATTTGCCGTTGCCCCTTTGGCATTGACAAGCCACTGGTTAGGAACGGAGCCTGTGGCACCGTTCAGATCAAAGGTAACGATTTTATACGGGTTGGTAACCGTGCCGGAGTATTTATTCTGTATGCCGCCGTAGAAAACACCGCCGCTGATGGTACCTTGGTTTTCAACAAATCCGTAGAATTTAGTGTATTTAGCGGAGCTTGTGTTTTTAATCTTGCTAATTGTACTATCAAGACTATATATAATAGATGTACCTTTAATACTACCGCCGTCTGCAATCATAGTAGCATTTGAAAACAGACAGAGTGCATTGTTTTCAGAATAAGTTGACGTACAATCCTTAACGGTGCCGCCGGTCATGGTAAAATTGCCATAATAAATATTCACTCCGCCGCCATAACCATAACTGCCTACACTTGTTCTTGCAAAGCAGTTCTCAATTGTACCGCTTTTCATAATAAAGTCGCCGTATTTGACAAACACGCCGCCGCCATAATCTGCGCTACAATTATTAATGGTTCCGCCTTCCAGGGTACAGTCACCGTTATTTTCGATAAACATGCCGCCGCCAAATATTTTTGCACTGCAATTGTCAATGGCGCCACCGGTCATGGTAAAAGTAAGATCCTTATCGTTTTGGTGGGTGGCCACACCGCCGCCATTTTCTGCACTGCAATTCTTAATAGTTCCGCCGGTCATGATGAAAGAAGCAGCATCTACTGAGGTACTTTCGTGGCATACTCCACCGCCAGCTAATTTTGCACTGCAATTGTCAATGGTGCCGCCGGTCATGTTAAAAGTACCATGGTTGTTCACGCCACCGGCACTATATGTTGCCTTGCAATTCTTAATGGTGCCGCCTTTCATGTTGAAGGTGCCGTAAGTCTTGACATCTACACCACCGCCGTTAGTTGATGTCTCGCAGTTCTCAATTGTGCCACCGGTCATGGTAAAGTTGCCACGGCGGACAAACACGCCGCCGCCGAATCCGCGCGTACTGTTGGCTACCGATGATGATGATGATGATATCTTGCAATTCTCAATGGTACCGCCAGTCATATTAAAGATGCTGTTAGCAGAATAGAGACATACAGCGCCGCCGCTATCTACTGCCTTGCAATTCTTAATTGTGCCGCCAGTCATGTTAAAGGTGCCTCCATTGATATATACAGCACCTCCATAAGTTGACGCCGTACAGCCATCAATAGTGCCGCCTTTCATATTAAAAGTGCCGCCTTGATCAACAAATACAGCACCGCCTTCTCCGTCACCGAGAGAGCTGCTGGTTCCCGGGGGGTTTGTTGAGGCATAGCTATTATAAAGCGTCGCACCTTCTTCCAAATTAAAGGTGCTTGTATCTGTTACGTTTACACAGCCCCCCCACGTACCGCCATAAGTTGACGTCACCACGCCGCCGTCAGGCAATCCTGCAAACTGACCGGTGTGTTTAGGTTTAGTGCCGCTTTTAGCTAAGGAGTCTTTTATAGTAAATTGTATATTTTTATGCTCACTGTCTCCAACTAAAAAATGCCCGCCCTGAAAAAGAATCACATGACCGTTGAGGTCAATTGTGACAGATTTACCCAACCTGATACCAAGTCTAGTGACAATATAGTCCCTTTGCAGCTTCTGCGTACCGCCCTTATTCAATACTTCTTCTAATAATGCATGTACATCGCCCGGTTTATCCGCCGCAAATACAGTTATCGGTACGCAGGACAAAACCAAGCATATTGCCAATACTATGCTCAAAATTCGTTTTTTCATTGATATTCCTCCTAAGAATTTATGTTAGGGTTGTATTTTGGGTTATATTTCATAACAAAGAGCTCTAATGCTTCCTTCAGCACAGCTATTTGTGATTTAAGATAAAACTCATCCTCAAAGAGTGAATAGTGAACGCAGGCTCGGATTAGAATAAAAATAAGCGGTGTCAGCTTTTCATAGGGAATTCCCAGCTTCGGCTCCAAACTCTTTGCATATTCGGTATATCGTTCGTTTACACCATCAAAGAATTTCTTACCGTATTCCCTGTATTTGGGGTGGGTATAGATCTGATACATCAGCCTATATTTCTTGCCGTGCTTTTTCGCCGTCCAATAGGGTATCTCGTCAATAAACCGCCATAGGTCCTCAACATCCGTGGGGGCTTTCGCCATAAAGTCATCCTCAACCTTTGTCATACAATACTCTGTG
>JAQXWS010000058.1 GCA_029225565.1 Eubacteriales bacterium | reverse complement strand
TGGTGGAGATGGACGGCTTTGGCAAAAATTCCGGCGTTATTGTAATAGCCGCAACCAACAGACCCGATGTCCTTGACCCTGCGCTTTTGCGTCCGGGCAGATTCGACAGACAGATTACCGTCAACAGACCCGACCTCAAGGGCAGGGAGGAGATACTGGCTGTCCATACCAGGGGCAAGTCCATTGCTCCCGATGTTGACCTAAAAGAGGTTGCAAAGGATACAACCGGATTTACAGGCGCAGACCTTGAAAATCTTATGAACGAGGCCGCGCTTATGGCTGTCCGCCGTGGCAAAAAGGCAATCACTACCGAAGAAATTATAGACGCTACCTCCCGTGTTGAGTTGGGTACGGAAAAGAAATCACACAAGTTCAGCGAAAAGGCAAAAAAGCTTACTGCCTATCACGAGGCAGGTCACGCTGTTGCGTCATATTATGTGGAGGGCCACGACCCTGTAAGGGAAATATCCATTGTTCCCCGTGGACTGGGTGCCGGCGGCTACACATGGTACACCCCCCAGGAGGAAAACTACAACTCAAAGAAGGAAATGCTGGATAACCTTGTTTCTATGTTCGGCGGCCGTGTTGCCGAGGCTGTTGCCCTTGGCGATATATCTACCGGCGCCAGCAATGACCTACAGAGAGCAACCGAGATTTGCCGCGATATGGTGCGCAAGTACGGTATGACCAATGAGGTTGGCCCTGTTGTTTATGATGACGGCAACGGCGAGGTATTCCTCGGCAAGGATTATGGTAAGGTAAACAATTACAGCGAGCAAACCGCTGCTCGTATTGACACCGAGATAGAAAAGCTTATGCGTGATGCTTATGCCAGAACTGAGTCCATACTCAAGGAGCATTACGACAAGCTTGAGCTTGTGGCAGAAACTCTGTTAGAAAAAGAAAAATTGTCCGGCGAGGAATTTGAGTCTCTTATGAAGGACGGCAAATTACCCGACCCACCGGTTGAGGAACCGGCAATGGAAACGGCTCCCGTAGAGGATACTCCGGTGGACACCGATGCTGCTGTGGACAATGCTCCGGCAGAAGAGTCACCGGCTGACGAAGCTGTTCAGGCTCCTGCTGAAGAAAACCAAGATACAGAAGAATAAATGATTAAAGGCATTCGTTAAGCCACGAATGCCTTTTTTGTTACTCGTTTTATTACTATATATCCTGCCATATATCCTATTAGGTTCAGTATGATGTCGTCTATATCAACATCACCGCATTTTAGGACATACTGGTATGCCTCCACAACGAAGGGCAGTACACATCCGACTGTGATAATATGCCAATCTTTTATTCCTTTTATCCATGCCTTAAGAATAAACGGCACAGGCAGGAAAATAAGCAGATTGCCGAAGAACAGCAGCGGTGCCTCAATGCTTATGTGTATGTTCCTCAGCATGGAAACAAGCATTTGTATGGTGCCACGAGTGGGTATTAGGTTTAATGTCAGGTTTGTGTTGGGCGCTCGCAAAAATGATACCAAAAATATAAATACATACAATGGCGTAACACTTCTGAACATATTGATGCAGAATTGGGGATATTCCTTTTTGCTTGTGCCGGATATGGTAGCCGACACAAACAATCCTCCGTTTGCCATAAGTATTCCTGCAACCCAAAACCATCGGTATATTGCCACACTACCGCTGTATCGTGTTATATAAAAGTCCAATACAAACAAAAATGTGATTATCAGCGTAGTGACGGCTTGTATTTTTGATGCCTTGCCAAGATTATCTTTTACCAATAATCCTGCCGACAATACTGCCAAAAATACAAATATATACTTCACCAATAGTATCGGCATACCATGGTTTTGCCATACACCGCCCAAATTGTCGCTGTTAGTCACCGTATTGCAAAAGACATATACAACGCCGAAAATCACTGTCTTTAGCTTGTCAGTATGCTTTTTCATACACACCTCACAGAAGAAAAGGGAAGGACCTGCCTTCCCTTGCTTTTATTTGATTAGGTCAAGCAGCTGTTCTCTGGAAAGTCCGGAGTTTCTGCTGACTTCATCGTTAGGGATAACGCGGAGTATCTTGCCGTCGTAGCTTGCCACAGTCACCTCTGCCTCTCGGCCGTTGATGATGACCTTCTCTGTTGTATAGCTTTCGTCCAGCGGTACTTGTTTATTCAGTATTGATTTTTCTGTTAAGGCACCGGTTGGGCACATGCTTACACAAAGTCCGCAATTGGTACACTTTGTCTCATTTAGCGGCAGGTTGAATGCCGGTGCAATATCGGTCTTGAAACCACGACCCATCAGACCTATTGCAGATATATTCACTATTTCCTTGCAGGAGCGAACACAGAGTCCGCAAAGTATGCACTTTGCTGTATTCCTTTCAATGAACTCGTTGCTGTTCGCAGTGTATTTTTGGGGCATTTCGCCGGCAAATCTTTGTGGCTCAATGTCGTATCTCTGGGCAACGGACAGCAGCTTGCACTTGTAGTACTCCCTACATCCGCATTCCAGACAACGGCCGGCTTCCGTTTTTGCCTCTTCCTCGGTATAGCCAAGGCACACTTGGTCAAAGTTGAATTTCCTTATTTCCGGTGGCAGTACTGCCGGGTTGATTCTCGTTTCAACTTTCTTTGATGAGTAGTCAATCAACTCCTCGTCACGACGGCTGATATACGGCACTCTTGTGTCTATTGCCTCGTTGTTTAAGTATGCGTCAACTGCCTGTGCGCATCTGTCTGCTTCGCCGATTGCTTCGATTGCTATTGATGCACCGCGATTTGTTGCGTCGCCTATGGCAAATACGCCCTCAATATTTGTCTCAAAGGTGTCAATATCGGCCTTGATATTGCCTCTGTCGGTCAGTTCAAGCTCGGCAACGTCGCCTACAACAAGTTTTTGGCCGATTGCCATAATTACGCTGTCCACGGCGATTTCTTCCGTTTTTCCTTCAACAGGTACAGGTCTGCGTCTGCCGCTGGCGTCTGGCTCGCCCAATTCCATAACCTGCAGGGTAATGGACTCAACCTTGCCGTCCTTGCCGTTGAATGAGATAGGATTAGTAAGGAATTTGTAAATTACGCCCTCTTCCTCAGCCTCGTCAATCTCAAGCTTGTCGGCGGGCATTTCGTTGCGTGTACGACGGTACACAACATATACTTCCTTTGCTCCGAGTCTTACTGCCGTACGGCAGGCGTCCATTGCTGTATTACCGCCGCCGCAGATTACTACCTTGTCGCCGATTATCTTTGGATTACCCTGAATCACGGAGCGCAAAAAGTCAATACCACCGTACACACCCTCCAGTTCCTCGCCGGGAGTTCCCATACTGCTGGATTGCCATGCTCCCACCGCAACGATTACTGCGTCGCTTTTTTCTTTCAGTTGAGCAATGGTGATGTCCCTGCCCAGCTTGCAGTCGTTTACCATTTCTACGCCGGTGCGTTTTATTATATCAATTTCTTGGTCGAGTATCTCTTTTGGCAGTCTGTACTGTGGGATGCCGTAGCGCAGCATACCGCCCATCTTTTCCATCATATCGTAGATGGTAACCTTGTGTCCCATTCTTGCCAGCTGATATGCGGCAGAAAGTCCTGCGGGTCCTCCGCCTACTATGGATATTGTCTTGCCGGTTGATGGAGCAATGTCCGGAATGTAGCTGTCCTTGTTCAGGTCGATGTCTGCGGCAAAGGCTTTTAGCTGTGCAATGTTGATTGATTGGTCAACATGCTGTCTGCGACATGCCTCCTCACATGGGTGGGGACATACTCTGCCGATGGATGCCGGTAGCGGCACCTTGTTTTTTACCAGCTTAACGGCGCTGTCATATTCGCCGTTTGCTATAAGACCGACATATCCCTGGCAGTCAGTTCTTGCGGGGCAATTCAACTGGCATGGAGCAATACAATCTCCGTCATGGGCGGACATAAGCAGCTCCATAGCGATTTTTCTTGACTGTACAACTCGTTCGCTCTCTGTGTTGATTACCATTCCGTCACTGCATTTTGCAGAGCAGGAACGCAGTAGTTTTGGAACACCCTCTGCCTCAACTACGCATAATCCGCACGCTCCGTACACCTTTACCGCTTCGTCGTAGCATAGGGTAGGAATATATATGCCGGCCTGTTTTGCCGCCTCCAATATTGTAGTGCCTTCGTTAACAGCTACTTTAGTACCGTTTATGGTTATGTTAATCATATTCTATTCCTCCTTTCTATGCTCTCGTAACAGCATCAAATTTGCAGGATGTGTAGCATTTGCCGCATTTAATACACTTTTCGGTATCAATTATATGCGGCTCTTTTACAGTACCGCTGATTGCTTCTACCGGGCAGTTGCGTGCGCATAGAGTGCAACCTCTGCACTTGTCAGCGTCAATGTTGTATTCTACCAGGTCAGTACATTCTCCTGCAGGGCATTTTCTATTATTAATATGTGCTTCATACTCATTTCTGAAATACTTGATTGTGGTCAATACCGGGTTTGGTGCCGTTTGACCCAAGCCGCACAGAGCGCCGTCCTTGATGGCGTAGCACAGCTCCTCAAGTAGCTCGATGTCCCCATCCTTGCCTTCACCCTTGGTTATGCGAGTCAGCATTTCCAGCATACGGGTGGTGCCTATACGGCAGTGTATGCACTTGCCGCAGCTTTCCTTGGCGGTGAAGTCAAGAAAGAATTTTGCCATACCTACCATACAGGTGGTTTCGTCCATAACTACCATTCCGCCGGAGCCCATAATCGCTCCCGTTGCTCCCAGTGCCTTGTAGTCAATTACCGTGTCGATAAGTTCGGCAGGGATACAACCGCCGGAGGGACCGCCCATCTGTACAGCTTTGAATTCCTTGTCGCCCTTCATACCGCCGCCGATGTCAAAAATTACATCACGCAATGTTTTGCCCATAGGAATTTCCACAAGACCGGAGCGCTTTACCTTTCCGGTTACGGCAAATACCTTTGTACCCTTGGAATTTTCGGTACCCATGGCAGCAAATGCTTCGCCGCCGTTGTTGATAATCCAAGATACATTAGCAAAGGTTTCTACATTATTAATATTCGACGGCTTCAGCCAGTAGCCTGCAGCAGCAGGGAATGGGGGCTTCAGTCTGGGCATACCCCTGTGCCCCTCAAGGGATTCGATAAGTGCTGTTTCCTCTCCGCAAACAAATGCTCCCGCACCTGCCTTAATTGTAAAGTCACAGCAAAAATCCGTGCCAAAAATATTGTTACCGATTATCCCTGCCTCGGTTGCCTGCTTTATCGCTCTTTCGAGTCTCTTTATTGCCAGCGGATATTCTGCACGAACATACACAACAGCGTGCTTTGCTCCAATGGCGTATGCGCCGATTAGCATACCCTCGATGAGTGTGTGAGGGTCGGACTCAATAACTGCTCTGTCCATGAATGCACCCGGGTCACCTTCGTCTGCGTTACAGATGAGGTACTTCTCGTCACCGGCACTCTGCCTTGCGGCATTCCATTTGAACCAGGTGGGAAAGCCTGCGCCGCCCCTTCCTGCCAGTCCCGATACCTTAATTATTTCTATTACCTCTTCCGGGGACAGCTGGGACAGGCATTTTTTCAGCGCAGTATAGCCGTCGGCCTCTAAAAACGCATTCAGCTCATCAGGGTTTACAATACCGCACCTACGCAGAGCGATTCTTGTTTGTTTTTTTAGGAATTGACTGTCATCCTCGCTGACAATCAAATTTTCTATCAAGGCTTTGTTACCGGTTTTGATGTATTCTGCAATGCTTTGAGCATCACTCTCGTTTACCTTAACCAGCCGTGTCAGTTGGTTGTCATCATCGTATATATCTACGATTGGCTCAAGATAGCACATACCTATGCAACCGACAATGCCGGCATCAATGCCCAGATTTTGCAGGGCGATTCTTACCTTTTCTGCTCCGGCAGCGATACCGCAGGAGCCCTGGCCAATTACTATTCTCATTGTGCCGCCTCCCTTAATTCTTTTAGTATCTTCTTTGTTTTGTCAGGAGTGAGACTGCCGTATGTATCCTCGTTAATCATCATAACAGGGGATAACGAGCAGCAGCCAAGACAAGCTACGCATTTTAGAGAGAACAGACCGTCATCGGTTGTTTCGCCGTCGTCAATGCCCAGTTCGTCCTTGATGGTCTCCAGTATCAATTCGGATGAGTTAACATGGCAGGCGGTACCCTGGCACAGCATTATCAGGTATTTGCCCACAGGCTTGAACCTGAATTGTGTGTAAAATGTACCCACGCCCATAATCTCCGACTCGGCAATGCCGGTAGCGGAAGCAATCTTTTTTATGGCGTCCTGGGGCAGATAGCCGTATATGTCCTGTGTCTTTTGCAGTATAGTAATCAAACTACCCTCAACAGATGCGTATTCCTCCAGCACGCTGTCAAGTAGGGTAATGTCAATATTTGTCTTATCCATACTTGTCCCTCCATTAATGTATATATTATTATAATACAATATATATCCGTATTATTTCAAGTGACAATATATTACAATTATATATAGAACAAGCACCCGTATAGGGTGCTCGACTGCAAGTCTGCTTTATTCGTTTTTTCTGTCGGGTGAAATTTGCAGCACAACCACAATCACAGATATGCAAAATGCAAAAAACAGCAGCATTGAAAGTGCAAAATACTTGATTATATCTTGCTTGTCGGCTTCTTTTGTTGCGCCGTTGTCCATTTTTATAATCTCGCCGCTGACTATCTGCTTGTATTCCGTAGATGCATTGACTGCCTGTACCGTAGTCGCTACGCCGCCCGCCATTGTCGCAATCGCAAATACTACAAACAGGGCCAAAAGCGCTTTGCTCTTTTTCATAGTTTGCCTCCTTATTTTTTTGTTTTATTATATCACAAAAAAATAGTACTTGCAATTTATATTTTTTTGGTGTATAATAGCCAAGCAATACGGAGAGTTGTCCGAGCTGGCCGAAGGAGCACGATTGGAAATCGTGTAACGGGCGATAACCTGTTCGAGGGTTCGAATCCCTTGCTCTCCGCCATTATCAGCACCCTTTTAGGGTGCTTTTATTTTTTTACTTGTAATTTTGTGCAGATTCTAATATAATAGTAACATAAAAAAGAGAGGAGTGTTCTCTATGGAACAAAAGCGAAGCAGCTTTAAAGGAAATATAGGATTTGTCCTTGCCGCTGCAGGTAGCGCAGTAGGATTAGGCAATATTTGGCGCTTTCCTTATCTGGCTGCAAAGGATAACGGCGGTGTGTTCATACTGGTCTATATTATCCTTGCATTGACATTTGGCTTCACATTGCTTACAACAGAGGTTGCAATCGGCCGTAAAACCAAGCAGGGCCCATTGGCAGCCTACAAAACATTGAACAAAAAATTTGGATTTATGGGTACCATCGCCACGATAATACCGGTTATCATTTTGCCTTATTATTGTGCAATCGGCGGTTGGGTACTCAAGTACTGCTCCCAGTACATTACCGGTCACGGTAGCGTTGCCGCAGAGGACGGCTATTTTACCGGTCATATTACCAGCCTCGGCTCACCTATAATATGGATGCTGGTTTTTATGGCGCTGACAGCCGTGGTTGTATTTGGCGGCGTAAACAAGGGAATAGAAAAGCTGAGCCGTATCCTTATGCCGGCGCTGCTGCTGCTGGTTATCGGCATTTCTGTTTATTCTCTCACTCTTGAATACACCGATGCTGACGGTACTGTTCGCACAGGCCTCCAGGGCTTAAAGATTTATCTTGTACCGTCCTTTGCCGGTATGACATTCAAGGATATTTTTGTAGTCATTATGGACGCTATGGGTCAGTTGTTCTTCTCAATTAGCGTTTCCATGGGTATTATGGTTGCTTATGGCTCCTATGTTGAGGACGACAACAACCTTATGAAGTCCATAAACCAGATAGAGATTTTTGATACAGTTGTTGCCCTGCTTGCAGGTCTTATGATAGTTCCTGCAGTGTTTGTGTTTATGGGTAGGGACGGTATGTCCGCCGGCCCGGGTCTTATGTTTGTATCCCTGCCTAAGGTGTTCAGCAATATGGGCATTGCCGGTGAGATTATCGGTGCATTATTCTTTATTATGGTTACTTTTGCCGCTATCACTTCCTCTGTATCAATTATGGAGGCAATTGTTTCAGGCATTATGGACAAGCACGGTTGGTCCCGTACCAAGGCGGCAATTCTTGTTGTAGCTTATGCTGTAATCAGCGGTATCATCGTATGCCTGGGCTATAACAAACTGTACTTTGAGTACACATTGCCAAACGGCGCAGTTGCCCAAATACTGGATATACTTGATTATATCAGCAATAATTTGCTTATGCCTTTGCTTGCATTGCTTACTTGTATTTTTATCGGTTGGATTGCAAAGCCAAAGACAATTATCGACGAGGTCACCAAGAACGGCGAGAAATTCGGCAGAAAATGGGTGTACATTATTATGATTAAGTTTGTGGCACCGGTTATGTTATTTGCTCTGCTTTTGCAAGCGGTTGGTCTTTTCTAAGATTTTAGGAGGTAATTATGAAAAAGGTATTATCTGTTGTTTTATCATTGGTTATGCTTGCTGCTGTTTTGCCGGCATTTGAGCTGACTGCAATGGCGGCAGATGAGGTTGTCGGATTTTTGCAATTTAACTCCGATCATACTCAGCCTGTATTTGGCGAATCTATCAAGAGTCCGACAATTACCTTTGATGTCGATTCCAGCGATGTTGATACCGGCGTTTCCGTTGATAATGTTTCTTGGCAGATGATGTCAGGGTCAGAATGGACAGAGGATTACAGCGTTACCGAATTTAGCGAGGGTACTTGGCGTTTGGCTATGACTATATCCCTGGATATGAACGGTTATGCCCTCTCTCAAGACGAAACACTGATTGCCGTTAACGAAGATGTGTGGACTGTAATCAGCGCCTCCAATGTTGCTTTGGTGGCTGTATCCGACGAATATACTGTTTCCGGTGTGAGCCATAACTGGGCGAGCGTTTATACTGTTGATTCAGAACCCACTTGTACCGCAAATGGTGAAAAGTCAATTCACTGTCTTGACCCCGGCTGTACCGAGCGTAAGGACATTACTCCAATTCCTACCGAGGGACATTCATTTTCCCACGGCAAATGCTCCAAGTGCGGCGCAGAGCGCAAGGGAGATTGCGGAGACGATGCAACCTGGTTTTATGACAATACTGACTGTATCCTATATATCACAGGTACAGGCAATATGAAGCTAATCGGCGCCGAAAACACTTATACAGAATCCACAAAGGAGATTGTTAAGTCAGTTATTATCGGCGACGGTATAACTTCTGTGTGCTCCAACGCATTTTCTGATTTTACCGCCCTTACAAGTGTTACTGTTCCTGCATCTGTTACCAATATTGGCTCCAATGCTTTTTCCGGTTGTACGGCATTGACCCGTGTTGATATTGCTGACGGAGTTACTCGTATTGGAGCTTCTGCTTTTCAATCCTGCAGCAAGCTTGCCGATATTACCATTCCGTCCACGGTCACCAGTATCGGTGGTAACGCTTTTCAGGATTGTGTAGCATTAAAGAGCATTGTTGTACCCGACTCCGTTACCTCAATCGGCACTACCGCTTTCAAGGGTTGTACTTCTTTGTCCTCGGTAGTCCTGAACAAGGGCATCACATTTATTCCGGCTAATGCCTTCGAGAATTGTTCCGCCTTGCTGAAGATTGAGATTCCCGACGGCGTAACATATATTCAGGCGTACGCATTCTCCGGATGCACAAAGCTTTTGAGTATCGTTGTCCCCGGTACAGTAAAACAGATTGGTTACAAGGCTTTCAACAATTGCAAGGTGCTTACTGCTGTGGAATTTTGCGGTTGTAAAGATGCTTATGATAACATTAGCTATGCTGCCAGCGACATTGGCGGTAATGTGGGAATTATTATCGGCGACGGTAATGATAAATTCAAAAATGCAAAAACTACCTACGGCGACCATGATATTACCATAGACGAGGTGACAAAGGAACCAACCTGCGGCGCTTCCGGCACAATGGTACACAAGTGCAGATTTTGCTCGGCTGTAATTACTACAAATACAATACCCGCTACCGGCAAACACAACTACAAAAAATATACCACTCCCGCAACTACACAGGCGTCGGGAAAAACTTACGAAAAATGTACTGTTTGCGGCAGGACAAGGAATACTGTTACTATTGCAAAAATATCCGGTGTAAAGCTAAGCGGCACAAGCTATACCTACGATGGCAAGGTTAAGACTCCGTCGGTAACAGTAAAAAATGTCAACGGCAAGACCTTGGTAAAGAATACCGATTATACGGTATCATACCCAAGCGGCAGAAAAAATGTAGGCAAATATGCAGTAAAGATTACCTTCAAGGGTAAGTACAGCGGTACAAAGACTCTGTACTTCACAATCAAGCCTAAGTCAACCAGCATTTCTTCGCTGAAAGCCGGCTCAAAGAAGTTTACTGTAAAGTGGTATAAGCGTACTACACAGACCACCGGTTACCAGGTGCAGTACAGTACCAGC
>JAQXWS010000057.1 GCA_029225565.1 Eubacteriales bacterium | reverse complement strand
TTCAATCAAATCCTGTTTTTCCAAAAGATCATCGAAGTATTCCACTTTGCTACGGTGATAACTCTATTCCGACAACGCCGTATTTCTCGATTTGCTCTTTAGAATAATAAGCGAGCATATCATTGGGATTTGCAATTTCATTTTCACTATATCCAATAGATATTTTATCGCGATTAGAATACAATTCATCAGAATCTTTATATTTGAACAAATTAGATACTTTGCATGTATTTGTTTCTTTTGTGCTGTTATCAACAAAAACAAAATCATCACCAACGGATATTTTAGAAAGCTTTTCGTCAAACAATCTCATTTCTATTGTTTTTGTTTTGGTTTTGATTTTCACGAACGGCTCGTGATTTAATTTCATTTTGTGTTTCATAAGTTAACCTTTAAATAATGCTTCTCTTTTCTAATTCTTCAAGAAGATATGGTTGAATTTTAGGATAAGTCCAATTCGTCGGCAGCTCATCGGTAATGATTATTTTTTCTATTTCGCTATCAATAATACCAAAAGAATATATATCGGCATAACATAATAGACCAAATGTTTCTTCTCCATTAAAGTTATTTTCTTCCACAACAGAGTAAACGCAAACAGGCTTTAAATCAAAATCAATCGCACCTGTTTCTTCAATTAGCTCTCGCTTTGCAGTGTCTAAAATATCCTCATTTGGCTCACGATGACCGCCCGGAATTTCTAATGTATCTCTGTTCTTATGCTTACAAAATACCCATTTACCGTTTGTTTTTGCAACGATAACAGCAAATTTTAATAAGCTATCTTCAACTGTTTCATAAAAATTAACGCTCATATCTAACTCCCAATATCTTTAATAAAATGAATAAGTTTTGCACTTTCGCTAAATCCATTTTTCCTGTGCAGATTTATGCTCGATAAATTGTTTAACTCACAATCACTTGCAAATTGTTTACAGTCCTTTGATTTTGCCCACATCTCACAGTGTTCTATCAAACAACTTGCAATTCCGAGATTACGAAATTTCTCTTCAACATAGACCGCTTCAAGATAAGCGACATTATCACTATCTGCGCCCTCAATATATTCATTGCGTATTGAACAATGAGCAAAAGCAATCATATTATTTTGAAAATAAGCAGTAAATACTACATTATTTTCCGTTTGTACTATTGCTTCAAATTCTTCCTTCAAATCATCATAATCGGCACCATTCCACAATTCCAAAGCAAGACAAACAACCTTGCCAACGTCTGTGTTGTTGCAAATATCGTAATATATCTCTTTATTTTGCATATAAGCTACCCCAAAATCTAAAAAACACATATCAAAGGTAGTTTAACACACAACCATTAGAATGGCAAGGAAAAGAGTGGGTTAATGCCTGCAGCAATATGCAGGTAAGTTAGATTGTTTATATCCCCTCAATCGCATATAAAATGCGACAGCTCCCCTTTATTGCATAAAAGGGGAGCCTTAATAGGTTGATATTTAATTAACCGTTGATTTGCTTTGCGATTTCTTCTGCGAAGTTTTCTTCTCTCTTTTCGAGGCCGTCGCCCTTCATCATACGGATGAAGCCGTTTGCCTTAACCTCAGTGCCAAGCTCCTTAGCAACGCTGTCGATATAGCCGGCAACAGAGCCCTGGAACAAATCGGAACGAACGAAGTCCTGCTCAAGCAGGCAAATCTCCTTGATTTGCTTTGCAAGTCTGCCCTGTACAAGACCGACGAAAATCTTATTTTCGCTAATCTCTGCCTTGTGAGAAACTGCAACCTCTGCAAGAATAGCATAAGCCTCCTTGGAGATGAAGTTGACAAAGTTCTTTCTCTGCTTATTGTCGAGACCCTGATAAATTGTGATGTCCTCGTCGCTCCACTTCTTGTCGTTGATTGCCTCGTCGATAAGGCTGTTAAGGATTGGCATCGGGAGTGAGTCGGGCTTGTTGAGAGCGCTCTCGATTGTGATTGACTTCATCTTTGCGGACTCGTCATCAGAAATGTCAGCCTTGCTCAAGTACTCCGGATTCATAGCTGCAATCTGCATAGCTACATTCTTGCCCATGGCCTCAAACTCTGCTGTCTCTGCCTTAGCCTCGTCGGCAACATCAAAGCCAACCATAACGCCAACGCTTCCGCCTGCATGAATGTAGGTAGAAACGATACCGTCCATTCTCTGGAAACGACGAACCTTCATATTCTCGCCGATTGCAAGAACAAGGTCATTAAGTGTCTCGGTTACTGTACGGTCGGTGCCGTTGAACTTGGACTCCTTGAGTGCCTCAACATCTGCAGGGTCGGTAGCAAGAACTGTCTTTGCTACACCCTCAACAAATGACATAAACTTTTCGTTCTTTGCTACGAAGTCGGTCTCGGAGTTAACCTCGAGAACAACGCCCTTCTTTGTAGCCTTGTCGTAATATGGAAGAACTACACCCTCGGCAGCAATTCTTGATGCCTTCTTTTGTGCAGCGGCAAGACCTCTCTCGCGAAGATAGTCGATAGCCTTGTCCATATCGCCGTCGGTCTCTACAAGCGCCTTCTTGCACTCCATCATACCAACGCCGGTCTTTTCTCTAAGTGCTTTTACATCACTAGCTGAAATAGCCATAATATATACCTCCTATAATACTGTTTGTTATTACTCAGCCTCGGTAGCCTCTGCCTCTGCAGGAGCCTCAGCCTCTGCCTCAACAGCGTCGCTGCCGTCTCTGCCCTCGATAACAGCGTCAGCCATAGCGCCTGCAATAAGCTTTACGGCACGGATAGCGTCGTCGTTACCGGGAATAACATAGTCAATCTCGTCCGGGTCGCAGTTTGTGTCAACAATAGCTACGATTGGCAGACCAAGCTTTGTTGCCTCTGATACAGCAATTCTCTCCTTGCGAGGATCTACGATAAACATTGCATCGGGAATCTTCTTCATCTCGGTGATGCCGCCAAGGTACTTCTCAAGCTTTTCGATCTCAAGCTCAAGGCCTGCAACCTCCTTCTTTGGGAGAAGGTCAAAGGTACCGTCCTCCTGCATCTTCTTGAGCTGAGCAAGACGAGCAACTCTGCCGCGAATGGTCTTGAAGTTGGTGAGCATACCGCCCAGCCATCTTGCGTTAACATAAGGCATTGCGCAACGAATAGCCTCTTCCTTTACGGAATCCTGAGCCTGCTTCTTTGTGCCGACAAAGATGATTGAGCCACCGTCTGCAGCAAGGTCGCGAACGAACATATAAGCCTCGTCCAGCTTCTTAACTGTCTTTTGGAGGTCGATGATATAGATACCATTTCTCTCTGTGAAGATGTACTCTGCCATTTTTGGGTTCCATCTTCTTGTTTGGTGTCCGAAGTGAACACCTGCCTCTAATAACTGTTTCATTGAAACTACATTTGCCATTATGATTTCCTCCTTTTAGGTTATTCCTCCACAGACCCCATGGCAACAACCGAAAACTATTCACCTACGGTTGTAAGGTCTGTGTGTGTTGTTGATGATGCACCGGACAGGCGCACTTTCATCAATGCCTTAGTATATTAACACAACAAAAAGCAAAAATCAAGAATTATTTTACTATTTTGTAATTTTTATTATAGCATTGTGACATTGATTTTCTATATAGTCATCAATTGGCTCCGGCTCCTCCCCCAGCGCCCTGCTTATAAGCTCATCTGCAAGACGAGGATTCTTCGGCAAAACCGGGCCGTGGCAATAGGTGCAGAATGTGTTTTTGTAAAGCAGGCCTTCTGTTGCGTCCTCGCCGTTATTACCATAGCCGGAAATTACTGTACCCAGAGGGTGCAAATCCGTTGACAGATATGTTTTGCCGCTGTGATTCTCGAAGCCCACCACCTTACCAAAGGGAGTATCCGTAACAATATTGCCGATAAGTCTGCTGCTGCCGGCAACGGTAAAAAACGGCAGAACATCGCATAAGTCAATAATATTGCCCTGTGCGTCCTTGTAATACTCGCCCAATATCTGGTACCCGCCGCAAATAGCCAGCACAACTCTGCCGCTGTGTATATAATAATTCAGCGCTTCTGCCTTGCGTCGCAGGTCGGGAGCGATAATGGACATCTCCTTATCCTGACCGCCGCCAATGAACAGAATATCAAAATCAGGCAGCCTGTCCCCTATTCCCACAGTCAGTATTTCCCGGGAAAAGCCCCGGCAGGAAAGACGATGCTGCAGGCACAGAATGTTACCGCTGTCACCGTATAAGTTCAGTTCGTTGGGATATAAATGTGCAATTCTTACCTTTCGTGCCAAAATGCGTCACCACCAAATTCACGCACAAACACCTTGCGCATATTCATCATAGCAGTATATGTTGCCAGTACCACAAAATCGCGGTTATTGTCACGGACGGTATCAATCAAACGGCGATAGTCCTCCCCCTCGATTACGGCGGAGTCGATGCTGTCATATTTCAGTCTCAGAGCCATATCGTAGCATCTTGTACCCATGGAATACACGCGACAGGATTTGCGGGACAAGGGCACAAATGAGGCGTCCCATATCCAGCTGACATCTCTGCCGTCGGCATCATTGTCATTAAGGGCAAAGCAGATATCAAACTCACTTTTAAGTCCGGCAACATATCGAATACAGTTGGCAAGTCCCACCGGATTTTTTACCAACAGCATCAACACGCTGTTTCCGTTACAGTCAAAGCGCTCCATTCTGCCGAATGCACCGCTGTAATCTGCCAAAGCATCGGCTCCGGCAATGCCTATCATTTGCAACACCGAATAGGCGGCGATATAGTTATATACATTGTAGATACCGCCAAGGGATGAGGTGGCGTAGCGACTGGCATAGCCGGTATGCAAAAAGAATGATGACCCGCCCTCACCCAGGTCAATAATACTGTCTGCCATTACGGTGGGATTGGGTCTGCGGTAGTCACAATGCATACAAGAATAATCCCCTAACTGGGAATACACAACCCTACTGTACCTCAGCAAGTTGTGGCAAAAGGGACAATACGGACTATCCGATGCTACAGACACCGCATCATGGGCATTGATGCCGAAGGTTGAACAATCATTAGCGCACAAAACCGATAAAGAATATGTAAGGGGGCAATCGGCATTGAGAATCAAATGGCAGGATGGCATATTATCCACTCCTTCCTTTATTTTTGCAAGAGTGTGAGTAACCTCGCCATACCTATCCAGTTGGTCGCGAAAAACATTAGTAACCACGAGAATATCGGCATCAATGCAGGCAGAAATCCTTGGCAAGCTGTTTTCGTCACACTCCAGCACGGCGTATTGGCATCTGCATTTGCCAAAGAGTGTGGAATGAGTGATAAAGGCGGTTGTAACACCTGTAATCATATTGGCGCCGCTGTTGTTAACAAAGTAGGATAAGCCCGACTTGGATAACCCATGGGACAAAAGCCCGCATGTTGTAGTCTTTCCGTTAGTACCTGTAACGCAAATTATTCTTACCCCTTTAGAAAGCCGGGATAATATATCGGGACACAGGCGCAGCGCTACCCTTCCGGGCAAGGTGGTGGCTCCTCTGCCGAAAAAATGTAATACACCTGCCAAAATTTTGGCTACAAACAATGAGAATATCATAGTAAATTATATTGAAATATTTTTTGTTTATGCTAAAATCATAGTAGCAATGCAACAACGGAGATGATAATATGCTAAACAGAATTATAGAAGCAGTAAAATCAGCAGGAGAAATATACAAAAGCGCCGGCAATGACATACAGGGACTGGGAGTAGAAGAAAAGGGATCCGCAGTCAACCTTGTAACCAGATATGACAAAATGATACAGGATCACCTGGAAAGGAAGCTGCTGGAAATCATACCCGAAGCCTCCTTTCTTGATGAGGAGGGCGACGGCAACAAAAAGCTAACCGACGGATACTGCTTTATTATAGACCCTATTGACGGCACCACAAATTTTATCAAAGGCTATCAGCACAGCGCAATATCCGTAGGATTGGCAAAGGACAAGGAACTGATTATGGGCGTAGTGCTTGACCCCGATCTTGACAATATCTACTATGCCGAAAAGGGCAAGGGCGCATACCTTAACGGCAAGAGAATCAATGTAGGCAGCTGCGATATGGAGCATAGTCTGGTATTGTTCGGCACCTGTCCGTACGAGCATGAGCTGGCTCACAAAACCTTTGAGCTGACAGAAAAAATTTTTTATAAAGCTATTGAGATAAGGCGTGGCGGCTCTGCAGCGCTGGATATATGCTATGTAGCCTGTGGCAAGGCTGACCTGTACTATGAATTGATACTAAGGCCTTGGGATTGGGCAGGAGCAACGCTGATATTGCAGGAGGCAGGCGGTGTGGCATTCACAGTTGACGGACAGCCGCTTGACCCAAACGAAATCAAATCGTATCTCTGCGGAAATCCAAATAATATTGAGGAATTTTATGCAATATACAACTCTTAACAGTTACCTGAAAGAACGCTTTGGCACAAAGGTGTATAAGCTATCTCTGGACGGCGGATTTACTTGTCCCAACAGGGACGGTACCGTCGGCACCGGCGGGTGTATATTCTGCTCAAAAGGAGGCAGCGGAGACTTTGCAGAGAATCGCAAGCTTTCAATCACAAGCCAGATAGAAAATGCAAAAGACAAAGTGTCAAAAAAGATAAACGACGGAAAATACATTGCCTACTTTCAAGCCTTCACCGGCACATACGCACCGGTTGAGCGACTGAGAGCCATATACTACGAGGCAATTAATCATCCGGATATCGTTGCACTATCTGTTGGCACAAGGCCCGACTGCCTGGGCGAAGATGTACTGGCGCTGCTGGAGGAAATCAACACAGTTAAGCCTGTATTCATTGAACTGGGTCTGCAAACAATACATAAAAAAACTGCTCAGTACATTCGCCGCGGCTATTCTTTAGAGGTGTATGATAAGGCAGTAGAACGACTGCACAGCATCGGTATTAATGTGGTGACCCACCTAATTCTCGGACTGCCCAACGAAAGCAAGGAGGATATGCTCCAATCGGTAGAATATGTATGCCGAGTTACGGACGGAATAAAACTGCAATTACTCCATGTACTAAGAGATACCGACCTGGCAAGGGATTATGCAATGGGCAAATTCGATACCCTGTCTTTGGAGGCATATACGGATATAATCAAGTCCTGTGTGGAAATAATACCACCGAATGTGGTAATTCACAGACTAACCGGCGACGGAGCAAAAAAAGACCTGATTGCCCCGTTATGGTCAGCGGACAAAAAGAATGTTCTCAATACAATTAACAAAGCTCTGGGAAATTAATCCCAGAGCATTTTTACTCATAAAATCCTATTTGCTTTATTATCGGTATTGAGCGTGACTGCCTGATGACAAGTATCGCGCCGGTACACTGACCCTTTAGCTTGATAATCTTGCGGGAGCCTATGACGGTACCCCTGTAGGCAAGCTTGTACTTTCCGTTTGGTTTTTGCAAATACAGGTCAAACCTCTCTACTCGCTGACTGTGAGCAATATCCTCTTGAATAATACAATATCTCAGCTTCTTTGGGGCATTGAATCTGAATTCCAAATACCCGTCCTTATCTCCCAATTTGCCGAAATTCTGTACCAGCACAGGATTTGCGGTAATATCAGCGACGGCAGAGCCGAGCTTTTTCAGCGCACGGGCGTCCTTATGGTGAATCACACCCTTGTCGCTGGGGGGTACATTAAGGAGTAATGTACAGTTGTTGCCCACGGAGGTCAGGTACAGCTTAAGCAGCTTTCTCGCCGATTTGACATTGCGGTTATCCTTTTTGTTAAAAAACCAGCCCTTGCGAATTGACACATCAACCTCGGCAGGATACCAGGACAGATAGGCATTGCCCGACAGTACCTTGCGGGAGCCTAAATCCTCGTCCTTACTGTCAATCCTCTGCATTGCGGCGCCGCCATCGGCAGTATGCTGAGAATTCTTTTGGATAGTTTCGCATTTGGTAAGATAGGTGGGCACAACAGAATACTCGCTTTTTCTGCTTTTGCCGCCCTCATTACCAACCCAGCGAATATCGGGACCGCAGATAGCAATATTTGCCCCGGGCTGTAAGGTGCGAATTATCTTGTAATATCTGTTCCAATCATACTCAAATTCCTTTGCATTGGCGCCCTTTGCGCCGTCAAACCACACCTCGAATATGTCGCCGTAGTTGGTAAGCAGCTCTGTCAACTGGCGACAAAAGAAATCGTTGTAATGGGGTGTACCGTATGTGGGCTCATGCATATCCCAGGGTGACAGATATACGCCAAAATCCATTCCCTGCTGATGGCACTGGTCTGACACCTCTTTTACCACATCGCGTCCCAGACCTGTGTTCATTACATTGAAATCGGTAGCACCTGTATCCCACAGGCAAAAGCCGTCATGATGCTTGCAGGTGAGGATAATACCGGTGGCTCCTGATGATTTTGCCACCCTGACCCATTGCTCCGGATTGATATTTGTGATAGTAAAATCCTCCACAGTCTCCTGTGCGTTGCCCCATTCCCTGCCTGTAGCAGTATTCATACCAAAATGGAAGAAAAGATAAAATGGCTTGTCCTGTAACCTGCGTTGATTGGTGGTGGGAACAACGGACACATACCTCTCTACATCGGAATCCGTCAAGGGCTGATTGCCGTTGGTGGTGGTCCAGTTGTCGTTAAGCTTTAATTTCATCATTATTTACCTCTTTGATTGCCGTACCCTCTTGGTTACGGAAAACGACAAATTTGTCGTACAAAAATTCTGTAATCATATTGCAAGCCATGGTGACACCGAGAACAATGTACTCAATAGCCGCAAGGTGTGCAAATCTGGCTGTAAAATAGTTGCCCAGTAATACTGTAACCGGCGTGAACACACAGTAAAAAGCCAAAACCTTAAGCATAGCGATGGGCACATTGGCTGCCGATTTGAAGGTGAATTTGCGATTGAAGGTAAAATTCCACAATACCGACAGCAAAAGCGCAATCAAATAGATGGGGCCGTATTCGTTGGTCATAACCTTGGCAAAGGTCGAATTACTTTCCATTGCGTGCTGAATGAAGGGTAATTTGATAAGCAGCTCGTTCATAAGGGTAAAGCTGCCCACCTCGATAATCCCCGCAGAGCAGGAAAACAGCACAAACTTAATAAACTGCCATACACCGCCGATACCATTTTTCCTTTTTTCTTCGCTATTCATACTTAGTACCTCACAATAATGATAATATCATTTTACACCTTACAGACATTTAATTCAAGACATATTACAAAATGTTAACACATTAAGAACCCACATTGATATAACTGCATTAATTTGGTAATATGTTTTTAACAATAAATACAGTATAATTAAGCATTACAGATTGGAGATAATTATGAAAAAGAGGGTTTACACCGTAGCTACCTCCCACCTGGATACTATATGGTCCTGGGATTTTGAGACAACTGTAAGTCACTATATATACGACACAATTGTTGACAATGTGGAGCTGTTCAAAAAATATCCAAGCTACACCTTCAATTTTGAGGGCTCGTACAGATATGAATTGATGCAAGAATACTATCCGGAGGAATTTGAGCTGGTAAAGAAATATGTAAAAGAGGGACGCTGGAATGTATGCGGCTCTGCCTTTGAGAACGGCGATGTTAACTGCCCGTCACCGGAGGCACTGTTTCGCAACATACTGATTGGCAACACATATTTTGACGAAACCTTTGGTAAACGCAGCGTTGACATATACCTGCCGGATTGCTTTGGCTTTGGCTGGGCATTGCCAAGTATTGCTCACCACGCAAACCTAAAGGGCTTTACCACCCAAAAGCTTACCTGGGGCAGTGCATACGGCACTCCCTTTGACATCGGCAAGTGGTACGGAGTTGACGGAAACTATATCTACGCAAGCGTAAATCCCCACGATTATGTATATACATTTACAAAGATTCGTGATTTTGATTTAGTCCAAAACAAGCTAAAAGAAAATGAAAAACACGGTCTGGATTGGACATACATTTTTCACGGTATAGGCGACAGAGGCGGAGCCCCGAAGGAAAACAGTGTAATCTGCCTGGAAAAAGAAATGGCTAACAATGACAGTAGCGATATAGAAATTCTCTCAGCCCCTGCCGACCAAATATATCACGACATAGATAACCGGCTGCCACAGGAAGTAAAGGATAAGCTGCCTGAATGGAAGACGGAGCTGGTAATGCAGAATCACGGCGTAGGCGGATACACCTCCCGTGCCATCGGCAAGCGTTGGAACAGCAAATGCCAGGAGCTGGGAGACATTGCTGAGCGTATCGGCGTTATGGCAAAATATCTTGGCGCGGCAGAATACAATGAGCCGGCGCTGGAGATTGCATGGAAGCGTGCCATCGCCCACCAATTCCACGACGACACTCCGGGCACATCGGTACAGCGTGCCTACAAGCGCTCATGGAACGACTACGCAATGTCAATTAATCAATTCAAAAACGAAATAGCAGGCTCCCTTGCAGCTCTGTCGGGAAATATGGACACATCATTCTGCAAGGGCAAGCCGATAATGGTATATAATTCCCTGGAGACAGCCAGAGCGTCCGTAGTGGAGGTGGAACTGGACGACATAAGCACCGACTATGTCAGGGTATATGATAATCAGGGCAAGGAAACCCTATGCCAAGCAGAAAAGCACGGCAGCAAAATAACTGTGCTGTTTACTGCAGATATGGCGCCGCTGAGTCTGAAAGTATATGACATCCGTCCCGAAAAAAAACCATGCAAAAAGAAATCTGCGCTCACCATCGGCAACAATATTATGTCAAATGATAAGTACGAGGTGCGTATCAATGCCAACGGCGATATTGCATCCATCATTGACAAAAGCATAGATAAAGAGCTACTCAAATCCCCCATTGTACTGGGTCAGTTCAACTACACCGGCTCCCACCACTGGCCTGCCTGGGAGATGAACTACAAGCAAGCCAACAAAAAGCCCGACCGAATTCTCCAGGTACAAAGCATAAAAATCAAAGAAAACGGCCCTGTTCGCGTAACTTATGAAGTAACCCAAATCGACGGCAAAAGTACATTCAAAAAGTACATATCCCTGGAAAGCGGCGGCAAAACCGTAAATGTATATAACGAGATTGAGTGGGAATCCCTGCGTACAATGTGCAAAAACATATTCTCTCTCACAGCAGAAAATCCAAATGCCACCTATGACCTGGGATTGGGAGCAATTAAGCGCGGCAATATGAACGAAAAGCTGTTTGAGGTACCGGCACAAAAATGGGCTGACATCACAGACAACAGCAAGGAATACGGTGTGTCAGTCATCAGCGAATGCAAACACGGATGGGACAAATACGACGACAACACGCTGCGACTGACTGCAATCCATACCCCAAAAACAAACTACCGTATCGACTCAATGCATTCCATGATGGACCTTGGTCTGAATCTTTACAGCTACTACATTTTCTCCCACAGCGGTGAGGTTGGCAAGGAGACGCAAATTGCCGCAAAGGAAATGGCACAGCCCCTCGTTGCTTGCAAAATCGACAAGCATACCGGCGTACTGGGCAGCGAATACATCTTCGGCACGGCAAGTGACGACAGCGTTATTATGCGAGCCCTCAAGGCGCCCCACCACAAGGACAGCGATGAAGTAATTGTACGACTTAACGAGGGTGCAAACAAGGCTGTAGAAAAATATACACTCACTCTGGGCAACGGAATAGAAAGTGCAAGGGAGCTGTACGCCAGCGAGGAATACTTAGGCGAAGTAACCGTAGAAGACGGCAAGCTGATTACCTCATTCAAGCCATACCAAATCAGAACCTTTGCCCTAAAGCTAAAAGCATCGGATACAAACTGTACACCTGTACAGCAAAGGAGCCTACACCCGGATTACAATATCACCAACACCCATATACCCGACCGTCTAATCAAGGACAGAATAATTGCCGGCGGCATAGAATAT
>JAQXWS010000056.1 GCA_029225565.1 Eubacteriales bacterium | reverse complement strand
CGAATGACAGGACAGTCAAAGGCAAGCTTGCCTTTGACTGTTTTTGCATTTCGTATCAGAGTATCACCTTCACGGCGAAGCGCCTGTGAAGAAGTAGTAGGTGTTCGTCTGACTTGTGTTTGGTGGAGATGGCGAGAGTCGCTCGGCTTTTGCCGACACGCACGCGCCTAAAAACAGTCCACCGGACTGTTTTCTTTTCGGCTGTTCGACTCCCTCCCACTCCATTGCCAAATAAAAAAACCACCATTTAGGTGGTTTTTATTTGGTGGAGATGGCGAGAGTCGAACTCGCGTCCAAGATTATCTTGCCAAGGGCTCTACGAGTGTAGTTTGTTATTTTAGATTCCCCTCGCCAAACGGGAACAAACACCCTTTTGGTTACGGTAGTCTTTATTACCTGACAGAAGCCAAGACATTCTTCTGTTCATGTTCGCCACTAAGTCGACGCTCTCATTAAGTCCGTGGCACTACAAAATGAGAACGGAAGGGTGCTTACGCAGCCTTCAGAGAAACTGTTTTGTTGTCAGTTAATTTTAAGTTGTTACTTTTTGAGTGGTGCAACTCCACTACTCGCTGACCAAGGTTCAACAACCCTGTCGAAATCCTTTCATCCCCATGTCTAAATAATATCCGTATTGAACAGAATTAATAACGCTCCTTATATTCACGCTCAATAGTACGGTCTGCCGCCTTTTTCGCCTCTACAGCGCGCTTGTCATAAAGCTTTTTGCCTTTACACAAGCCTATTTCCAGCTTAGCTCTGCCATTTTTTATATAAAGCTCCAGCGGGACAACGGATAATCCCTGCTGCTGCGATTCGCCGAAAAGCTTCATAATTTCTCTCTTATGCAGGAGCAATCTTTTTTTTCGCATTGGGTCACGATTGAAGCGATTGCCCATCTCGTAGGGAGAAATGTGGATACCGATAGCAAACATTTCGCCGTCATCTACGGAGCAAAACGAATCCTTGAGATTAACTCTGCCCGCCCTGATTGACTTGATTTCGGTACCGAAAAGCTCGATACCCGCCTCATATTTTTCCAAAACAAAATAGTCGTGATAGGCCTTTTTGTTTCGGGCGATAGTGATAATGTCATCTGCCACACCTATCACTCCTTTCTGTAACTAAATAACGCTTCTGCCCTCGATGGCACGGCTCAATGTAACCTCGTCGGCATATTCCAAATCGGCTCCCACAGGCACGCCGTAGGCCAATCGGCTGACAGTGATGCCCATGGGCTTCAGCAACCGGGATATATACATAGCCGTTGCCTCGCCCTCAACAGTGGGATTGGTTGCCATAATAACCTCGTCAACCGTACCGTCACCCAAACGCGCCAGCAGTTCCTTGATTCTGATTTGGTCCGGACCTATATTGTCCATGGGCGAAATGGCACCGTGCAGCACATGGTAGGTGCCCTTGTACTCATGGGTACGCTCAATGGCCGCCACATCGCGAGGGTCCTCCACAACACAAATCACACTATGGTCTCTGTTGCCTGATTTACATATAGGACAAAGCTCGTCATCAGCCAAGTCGCAGCACACCTTGCACTGCTTAATCTTGGTGTGGGCGTCGGTGATAGCCTTGGCAAATTGATTTGCCTCTGCGTCGGACAACCCGAGAACATAAAAAGCCATACGCTGTGCCGTTTTGTGACCGATGCCCTGCATACGCTCAAACTGGTCTATTAAATTTTGCAGCGGTGCAAGATTGTATGCCATAGCTATCTCCTATAGTATTGATAAATCAATAAATTTATATTCTGCCAATAAGAAAATCAGAATAATATACTTGTATTTTACAGGCCGGGAATATTCAGTCCGCCGGTAACGCTGTTGAGCTCCCTTTCGGCCTCCTCGTCGATTTGGCGAATGGTCTCGTTAATAGCCGCTACCAGCATATCCTCCAGCATTTCTACATCCTCAGGGTCCACAACCTCCGGATTGATACCGATGGTCTTAACATGGTGAGCGCCGGTCATGGTAACCTCTACCATACCGCCGCCTGAGGATACAACATATTCTTTTTCCTCAAGCTCTGCTTTTTTTGTTTCGATGTCCTCTTGCATCTTTTGGGCCTGACGAAGCATTGCCTGCATATTCTGCGGGCCTCCGCCCATTCCCTTTGGTAATCTTGCTTTCATTGGTAATCTCCTTATTTTAAATCAATATTGATATTCCCTTGAGCCTGGAGAATAAAATCCTCCAGTGGGTCACGCTTTTGCTTTGGCTGCGTATCTCGCTTGAAAAGGCCCAGCTTGTACTGTTTGCCGGTAATCTCGTACAAAGCACGCTTAATAGCCTTTGAGTGGGTCGGTGTCTTGATAAAATCCCGAACGCTCTGATTGGCGCTATCAATCAAAAAGAACTCGCCCCGGGTGTAGCCCCTTGAGCCATTGAGTATGCCAAACAGCGCAATATCTTCTCGATGAATAACATCCATAAAGTCGCCCCACTGCATAAATTCAACCGTCTCGGCACTCTGTGACGGTTGTGGGGCAGATACAGGCTCACGGGCAGGCTGTGGCGCCTCCGTCTGTTCCTGTACAGCCGTGGTGGGAGTGGGCTCCGGTACAGGTTCATCTACTGTTGATTCGTTCGCCGATGAAGGCATTGCCTCAGTTGAAGGCTGCGGCAACGGCTCTGGCTGTGGCTCAGGTGAGGGCTCTGCCGACGGAGACGGGGCAGGCTGTGGCTCCGGCTTTGGCTGAACGCCGTTCCTTATATCCGCCTCGACCCTGGACAATCTGGACAATAGGGCGTCCATGGATTGCTCCAGCTTTGGCTCACATAGCTTTACCAGCGCCAGCTCAGTCTCGATTCTGGCTGTGGCGCCGCCCTTGATTGTAACAAGTGTATCCTGGAACAAATCCAGAGCATAGATAACTTCTTCCAGCGTATATTTTTTTGCAGAATCCTGAATACTGCGGTACTCATCATCGGTACACACAATCAACTCTCTGCTCTTTTTTACCGTCTTTACTACCAGGAAGTTACGAAAATGGTTAATCATCTCAACACAAAGACGCTCCATATCGTAGCTGTTTTGGTACAAATCGCTGATGATTGCCATTGCGCCGGCGCTGTCGGAATCGGCAATACAATCCGACAACTGATACAACGCCTCCCTGCCAGCAAGTCCCGCAACATCGCTGACCAGCCGGGTGGTAATATCCTTTCCCCTGCCGGCGCACTGGTCGAGAATAGATAAACCGTCACGCAAGGCACCGTCTGCAATGCGAGCAATCAGAATTGCGGCGTCATCTTGGAGATTAAGGCCCTCCTTGACTGCAACGGCTTTGAGCCTAACAGCCATTGTCTCCGGCTGAATACGCTTGAAGTCGAAGCGTTGACAACGGGACAGAATAGTGGCTGGCAGCTTGTGCACCTCTGTGGTTGCAAGAATAAATATTACATGGGCGGGGGGCTCCTCCAGCGTCTTAAGCAAGGCGTTGAATGCGCCTGTGGACAGCATGTGCACCTCGTCAATAATATACACACGGTACTTGCCCCTGGTAGGTGTATAGTTTGCTTCCTCCCGCAGGTCACGGATATTATCTACGCCGTTGTTGGATGCGGCGTCAATCTCTACAACATCATAGATTGAGCCGTTGTCCAGTCCTTTGCATACCTCGCACTGATTGCAGGGCTCACCGTCAACACTGTGTTCGCAGTTGACAGCCTTGGCCAAAATCTTGGCACAAGTTGTTTTGCCGGTACCACGAGAACCGGTAAAGAGATATGCGTGGGCAACCCTGCCGTTTTTTATCTCATTTTTTAGAGTGGAGGTAACATGGTCCTGGCCATAAACATCGCCGAACACTCTCGGTCTGTATTTTCTGTATAAAACCTGATACATTATGATTACCTCCCATAATCAAATAATGCTCTTGTACCCTTTACGTAACGTACAGACTTGTCTGAGGCACACAGAATAATCCACTTATTGCTGCTCGGTTCCCCGCCTGACAAGGTTCGTAGCATCCCGTCGCACAGGGCCCATACGCTACATAAAAGGCGCAAAAGCACTCTTCGCAAAGTATTATACAATAAGATTGAGATAAAATCAATAGTTTTTTGTATTATAAAAATTCCCTCCGCAAAATACGGAGGGATAACATTGTACTATTTGCACACAATACTCTTTACATTTGACCAGGAGCCGTAATACTTTGTGCCGTTTACTGTTTTGTAGGCACGCACCTTTACATAATATCTTCTGCCTTTTGTAAAGTTTTTGCCTGTATAGCTTGTAGTGCTTTGACCGCTTACTGTTGTTTTTGCCACAACATTGCTGAAGCTGCTGTTCCTTGACCAGTAAATCTGGTAGCCGCTTGCATAACCGCTTACCTTTTTCCAGGTTGCCTTAATTTTATGCCCAGACGAATATCTTGACAGCCCCGACAGGGTAACGGTTTTAGGCTTTGTGCATGTTAATAAATATTTCCATGAGCTGTAATACTTTTTACCGTTCACTGTTTTGTAGGCTCTTACTCTAAACTTATAGTTTTTGCCTGCTAAAAGATTGCTGACGGTTGCAGATGTTGATGATGTTGTGGCCTTTGTTTTATAGGTATCTCCGCTTAACTGCTGAAGCTGATAGCCACTTGCACCGGATACCTTGCTCCAGCTTAACTTAAGGCTTGTATTATTTCTTGTGGAAACCTTAAGAGTTGAGGGGGTGCCGACAGAATAATTCACTTTCACACTGTATGCTAATCCTGAAACATCATAACCTGAATCTACACGAATAAAATATGTTCCTGACGATAAGCCTAAAGAGGGGAAAGAATATGAACCATCGTAGCGATATATAGATTTGTAATCTAACGTACTATAACTGCTCCCACCTTCATACTT
>JAQXWS010000055.1 GCA_029225565.1 Eubacteriales bacterium | reverse complement strand
TACTTCACAATCAAGCCGAAGGCAACAAGCATTTCTTCACTCAAGGCAGGCTCAAAGAAGTTTACTGTAAAGTGGTATAAGCGTACTACCCAGACCACCGGTTACCAGGTGCAGTACAGTACCAGTAGCAAGTTCACCAGTCCAAAGACTGTGACTATCAGCAAGACAGGCACAACCTCAAAAACTATTTCAAAACTCAAGGCTAAGAAAAAGTATTATGTAAGAGTTCGTACCTACAAGACTGTGAACGGCACAAAGTACTACTCCTCCTGGTCCAAGGCGAAGTATGTAACAACAAAATCATAATCGGGTGCGTTTCAAAAATGAAACAATAACCTAAATATTACAACCACCGTAGGGGCGAACTGTGTTCGCCTCTATTCTTTATATCTGTGTCTTTGATTAGCAAACTTGTAACAATAAATATCAATTAATCGTAAATATGCACAAAAACATTGTTAATTATTTGTCAAATTTGGCAGTTACTTAGAAATCACGCAATATGTATTGAAAACCGTTGATATTTTATATAGAATAATCTCGTAAGATTGTTAAAGTAATAACAATCGGAATATAGGAGGCATTATTATGGCAAGAGAAATAATTGATAGTGTTGAAAAGCTGGAGGCAGAGCTGACTAAGGTACGCAAAGCACAGCAGGAATTCTCGACCTATACTCAGGAGCAGGTTGACGAAATCTTTTTGGCTGCTGCAAAAGCGGCAAATATGGCTCGTATTCCTCTGGCAAAGATGGCTGTTGAGGAAACAGGTATGGGCATAGTTGAGGATAAGATAATCAAGAACCACTATGCTGCCGAATACATCTATAATAAGTATAAAAATACTAAGACTTGCGGTGTTATCGAGACAAATTCTGCCTATGGCACAATGCGTATTGCAGAGCCTATCGGCGTTGTGGCTGCGGTGATTCCCACAACAAACCCTACATCAACAGCGATTTTTAAGACTCTGTTGGCTCTCAAAACCAGAAACGGTATTATCATTTCACCACATCCCAGAGCAAAGAAATCCACGGCAGCCGCTGCAAAAATTGTTTTGGACGCAGCTGTCGAGGCAGGCGCTCCGGAAAATATTATTTCCTGGATTGACGCTCCCTCATTGGACATGACCAATCTGGTTATGAAAGAGGCAGACATTATTTTAGCAACCGGGGGTCCCGGTATGGTGCAGGCTGCTTATTCCAGCGGAAAGCCGGCGTTAGGGGTCGGTGCCGGCAATACACCTGCAATTATTGATGAGTCCGCTGATATTCTCAAGGCCGTTAACTCAATTATTCACTCAAAGACATTTGACAACGGTATGATTTGTGCATCCGAACAATCCACAATTGTTGACAAAAAGATTTACAAAACCGTTCGCAAGGAGTTTGAGGATAGGGGATGTTACTTCCTCAAGGCTGACGAAATTGATAAGGTGCGCAAAACCATTATTATCAACGGCGCCCTCAATGCCAAGATTGTTGGCCAAAAGCCGGTAACGATTGCTGCATTGGCAGGTGTTAAGGTTCCCGAGGATACCAAGATTCTTATCGGCGAAGTGGAAAGTGTAGATATTAGCGAGGAGTTTGCACACGAAAAACTCTCTCCTGTACTTGCTATGTACAAGAGCGATAGCTTCGATGACGCTCTGGATAAGGCTGCTCAGCTTATTGCCGATGGAGGTTACGGACACACATCTTCAATTTATCTCAACGAGATAACCGAAAGAGAAAAGCTTGACCGCTTCGCTGCTCGTATGAAGACCTGTCGTATATTGGTTAATACACCGTCATCCTTCGGCGGTATCGGCGACCTATACAATTTTGACCTTGCGCCGTCACTCACCTTGGGCTGTGGCTCATGGGGCGGAAACTCTGTTTCAGAAAATGTTGGCGTAAAGCACTTGCTTAATATCAAGACTGTGGCAGAAAGAAGGGAAAATATGCTTTGGTTCAGAACGCCTGAAAAGGTGTATATCAAGAAAGGCTGCCTGCCTGTTGCTTTGGACGAGGTTGGCACCGTTATGGGCAAAAAGAAGGTGTTCATTGTAACCGACTCCTTCTTGTACAACAACGGCTACACCAAGCCTATTACAGACAAGCTTGACTCAATGGGCATCATTCATTCCACATTCTTTAATGTTGCGCCTGACCCGACTCTTGCTTGCGCCAAGGAGGGTGTTGCACAGATTAACGCCTTTAAGCCTGACTGCATTATTGCAGTAGGAGGCGGCTCTGCTATGGACGCTGCCAAAATTATGTGGGTTCTTTATGAACACCCGGAGGTTGACTTCTTTGACCTTGCTATGAGATTTATGGACATTCGCAAGAGAATATATACATTCCCCAAGATGGGCGAGAAGGCGTACTTCATCTGCGTTCCTACTTCTGCCGGTACCGGCTCCGAGGTTACACCTTTTGCTGTTATTACCGACGAGAAAACAGGTGTTAAGTATCCGCTTGCAGACTATCAGCTGATGCCTAATATGGCGATTGTTGACGCCGACTTTCATATGTCTGCACCTAAGGAACTTACTGCTGCCTCCGGTATCGACGCTGTTACTCATGCGCTGGAGGCTTACGCGTCAATGATGGCAACAGAATTTACAGACGGACTGGCTATTGAGGCGCTTAAGAATATTTTTGAGTATCTTCCAAGGGCTTATGACAACGGTCCTAATGACCCTGTAGCAAGGGAAAAGATGGCTAATGCAGCTACTATGGCAGGTATGGCTTTTGCAAATGCTTTTCTGGGTGTTTGTCACTCTATGGCTCACAAACTGGGCGCATTCCACCATCTGCCCCACGGCGTAGCAAATGCTCTTATGATAAACTATGTTCTCGAATTCAATGCGGCAGAGGTACCTGCAAAGATGGGTACATTCAGTCAGTATGATTATCCAAAGACCTTGGCTCGCTATGCACAGGTTGCAGACGCACTTGGCATAAAGGGCAGAACCGACGAAGCAAAGCTTAAGGGTCTAATGAAGAAGATTGAGGAACTTAAGGAATACTGTGGTATTAAAAAGTGCATCAAGGATTATGGCGTTGATGAACAATACTTCCTGGATACTCTTGACGATATGGTTGAGCAGGCTTTCGATGACCAGTGTACCGGAGCTAACCCAAGACTTCCCCTTATGTCCGAAATAAAGGATATGTACCTTCGTGCTTATTATGGCAAGTAATTGATAGGAGGATTATATTATGGAGCTTATTAGAGAAATCAGTAATAAAAAGTATTATCGTGACGGCGACAAATTGGTAAAGGTTTTTGACTCCGGTTTTACAAAAGCCGAGGTTCTTAACGAGGCGCTGAACAATGCCAGAGTGGAGGAAACCGGGCTCAAAATACCAAAACTGCTCAATGTCTCAAAAACCGATGAGGGATGGGCAATTACCAGAGAATATATCGAGGGCGAAACCCTTGCTAATCTTATGGACAAAAACCCTGACAAATTTGACGAATATATGGATATTTTTGTTAATCTTCAATTAGAGGTTCACAGCAAGAAATGTCCCCACTTAAACAAAATTAAGGACAAGATGCAGGCTAAGATTAGCGCATCATCCTATGACGCTACCCTGAGATATGACTTGCACAATAGAGTAGCAGGAATGAAAAAGCATACAAAGGTTCTCCACGGCGACTTTTGTCCCTCCAACATTATTGTTACTCCCGACGGCGAGTACTATATCGTTGACTGGGCGCATGCTACTCAGGGCAATGCTTCTGCAGACGCCGCCAGAACATATCTTGTATTTTGTCTTGCAGGCAAGCAGGATACAGCTGACAAGTATCTGGACCTTTTCTGCAAAAAGGCGGACATTCCCAAGCAATTGGTACAACAGTGGATGCCCATTGTTGCCTGCTCGCAAAGTGTTAAGAACATACCGGAAGAAAAGGCACTGCTTGATTCCTGGGTTAATGTATTTGATTTTCAGTAACAGAAAGGACTCTTCGGAGTCCTTTTTACTATATAATATAATGAATTATAATCATACTATTGCATACAATTATGTAGCGGTATATGTGGATTTATTGTATATTTTTTGAACATTTTGTTAATACCCTTGACAAATCGGAAAATACTGCTAAAATATGAATTAGCACTCAGCAAGGTAGAGTGCTAATTTAGAGTGAATTAATTTTTAAGAGGTGACATTTATGACTATCAAACCACTTGCAGACAGAGTTCTGCTAAAGGCTGTTGAGGCAGAGGAGACCACAGCATCGGGTCTTATTCTTGCAGCATCAGCACAGGAAAAGCCGGAAATCAGCGAGGTTGTTGCTGTAGGTCCCGGAACAGAAAAAAATCCAATGACAGTTGCTGTGGGTGATAAGGTTATTATCAGCAAGTATGCCGGCACCCAGGTAAAGGTTGACGGAACAGAGTACACTATCTCCGAGGTTAAGGACATCCTCGCAGTAGTAGAATAATTCATGGAGGCGATTATTATGGCAAAGGATATTATTTACGGCGAGGATGCTCGCAAGGCGCTCCAGGCAGGTATTGACAAGCTTGCCAACACAGTAAAGATTACACTCGGCCCAAAGGGCAGGAATGTTGTTCTTGACAAAAAGTACGGAGCACCGCTAATCACAAACGACGGCGTTACCATCGCCAAGGAGATCGAACTTGAGGACTCATTTGAGAATATGGGCGCTCAGTTGGTTAAGGAGGTATCATCCAAGACAAATGACGATGCCGGTGACGGTACAACCACTGCAACTCTTCTTGCACAGGCTCTTGTTAGAGAGGGTATGAAAAATGTTGCAGCCGGCGCAAACCCAATGACTGTCAAGAATGGTATAAAGGGCGCTGTTGACGCTGCTGTTAAGTCTATTAAGGAGCACTCACAGGCAGTAAAGGACAACGACGACATTGCCAGAGTAGCAACTGTGTCCGCCGCTGACGAGTATATCGGCTCCCTGATTGCCGAGGCTATGGAAAAGGTTACCTCCGACGGCGTTATCACCAT
>JAQXWS010000054.1 GCA_029225565.1 Eubacteriales bacterium | reverse complement strand
ATGTATCGGTGGAAAAGCGTGATGAACGCAATGACGACAAGAGCGAGCTTATATCAATTCTGTCCAGAATTGAGGACGGAATGGACGATGTTATCAACGATAATATCTGCAACGAGGGCGTGCAGTATGACGAAGCTAAGATAAAGAAAAGTATTGCACTGCTTCAGGAATTGCAGGAAAAATACGGCACCCCGGAGGAATAAAGAATACCGGCCATACGGCCGGTATTTTTAGTACTTATATGGCTCCTTTGGAGAGGAATTGAATTTGTCTATGACCACCTGGTAACGGTCATAGGCATTTTTTATCGACTCCTCCCAGGAGATGTATATATTGTTCTTGGCGTTTTCGCCCACTTGGCTCAGCAGGCTTTTGTTGTCGATGATTTTGTCAATTTGGGAGGCAATGCTGTAGGCGTTTTCTTGGCACAGGAATCCGGTAATTCCGTCGTCAATTCCCTCGGCGGCGCAGGAATTTGCTACCACCAGCGACGGAGTGCCCGATGAGGCCGCCTCTCTTACCACCAGTCCGTTGGTATCGAATATGGACGGGAACACCTGTAGGTCTGCGGTTCCGTAGTATATTTGCAGCTCTTGCCTGTCCAGTATTTGGCCGGTGTAGATAATCTTGTTGTCAATACTGATTTTGCGAGCATATTTTTTTATAGCATTTTCTTCCGGGCCCATGCCTATCATAAACAGGCGAAAGTCCCTGCCTTTTTCTGCCAGGATTTTGCAGGAGTCGAGTATGATTTTTATATTCTTATACCACATCATACGGCCCACAAAAAGCAATATGGGCATATCCTCCGGTAGGTTGTGCTTGCGTCTGATCATCGCCTTCATGGAGTCGTTGCAGTCGATTCGCGGCATATCGCATCCGTTTGGCATTACTACAAAGTCGCCCTCATAGCCGATTTTGCGCAGACTATCCGAGGTGCCGCGGCTTGTAACCCATACCTCATCGGCGGATTTTATGTTGTTCAAAAAGAAGCCGTACGCTCTGTGTCTGATTGCGTAGGACTTGACTCTGCAGTCAATATCGTACTCGTATTTTGTGTGGTATGTCAGTACCTGGGGTATGCGGTGCAATCTGTTGATTCGCCTGAAAAAATAACTGGTAGCTATAGGACAATGGGAGTGCAGAATGTCAAAATTCATACTTATAACATCTCTGGCGAACTGCTCCTTGAACGGCCAGCCTACCGGGTAGCCCTCACCGAAGGTAAAAAGACTCTTGTATCTGTATATCGGGTAGGGATATTTGTAATCCTGGTCATTGGGGACCCGAGGAGTAACTACTACTGCGCTGCCCATATCCGGGCGCTGATTGATTATATCTGCGTAGCATTTTGCTACCACGCTTATGCCGTCAATTGTAGGTGGAAATGCCTCTGTGCCAATTGCAACCTTAAGGTCGTTATTCATTGGTCACACCTCCTTGTTGTTGCTCCATTATATCACAGTGAATGAGCAAAGTAAATCGGTTTTTATTTTATGCTTAAATTGCCTTTTAATTATAAATAACTCTTGATAATACTTTAACGATAATATATAATATATGGTGATTAGATATTTTTGTTGAGGTGAAAAAATGTCCGAGCAATACTTTGTAACATTGGAGAGTATCATCAATCGCCATGAGCTGGAGATTGTCTATTGTCCTAAGCCTGCCGGAGAGATAAAGATTATCTCAAAGGAGGTTAATCGTCCCGGCATTGTTTTGGCAGGATATGTGGACTACTTTGACCCGTTGAGGATTCAGATTCTGGGTTGGACCGAGCTTAGCTTTTTGGAAAAGATGAACGATGACGACCGTCGCAAGGCATTGGGCTACTGGTTGGGACTGCACCCTGCCGCAGCAGTGGTTACCCGCGGTCTCGATATACCCGACTATTTTGTGGAATCCTGCGAAAAGTATCAGGTACCCCTGCTTCGTACAGACGAGGAGACATCGTCTTTTCTTGCCGCCCTTATAGGCCATCTTTATCGTGAGCTTGCGCCTCGTATTACTCGCCACGGAGTATTGGTCGAGGTTTACGGTGAGGGTGTGCTGATTGTAGGCGAGAGTGGAGCCGGCAAGAGCGAGACAGCAATCGAGCTTATCAAGCGCGGACACCGCCTCATTGCCGACGATGCTGTTGAGATTCGCAAGGTCAACGACTTTACTCTTGAGGGCTCCTCACCCAGCAATATCAAGCATTTTATTGAGCTTCGCGGTATCGGTATTATCAACGCCAGACGCCTTTTCGGTATGGGCGCCGTAAAATCCACCGAGCGTATCAATATGGTCATTCAGCTGGAGGATTGGGACGCCACAAAGGCCTATGACCGTTTGGGTCTGGACAACGAGTACACCAAGATATTGGATGTAAAGGTGCCGGTGATTACCGTGCCCATCACTCCCGGTCGTAACCTGGCAGTTATTGTAGAGACGGCCGCCATGAACAACAGACAAAAGAAAATGGGCTACAACGGAGCCAAGGAGCTTATGCACTCACTGGGCATTGACGATATTGAGCCCAGCGAGAACGAAATGGAAATCTGGACAAATTCGTAAAAAATAAAAAGGGGAATATATTATGTACACTATAGGAATCGACCTTGGCGGCACAAACATTGTGGCTGCCGTAGTTAACGAAAAGTATGAGATTGTAGCCAAGGCTAAGACGCCAACCGCTATGCCTCGCACACCGGAGGAGATTTTTGACGACATAGCAAAGGTGTGCAGGGAATCAATGGAGGAGGCAGGCATTACAATTGCGGATATTGATTCCGTTGGTATGGGTACACCCGGTACAGTAAACTCGCAGGGTATTATCGAGTTTGCCAACAATCTTGGGTTTGACCATGTGCCTGCAAGACAGATGCTGGCCGACAGACTTGGTATTGACGAGGTATATATCGAGAATGATGCAAACTGTGCAGCTCTCGGAGAGGCTTATGCCGGCAGCGGCAACGGCGCAAAGGATTTTGTGGCAGTTACTCTGGGTACCGGTGTTGGCTCGGGCGTTATTGTTGAGGGCAAGCTGGTAACCGGCGTTAACAACGCAGGCGGCGAGTGCGGACATATGGTAATTGTTGTTGACGGCGAGGAATGCACCTGTGGTCGTAAGGGCTGCTGGGAGGCTTATGCTTCCGCTACTGCTCTTATCAACCAGACAAAGCGCGCTATGCAGGAATATCCCGACTCTGTTATGCACGAGCTTGCAGAGAAAGAGGGCAAGGTTAGCGGCCGTACGGCATTTGACGCAATGCGTCACGGTGATATTGCCGGCATCAAGGTGGTTGACCAATATGTAAAATACATAGCTTGCGGCCTTATCAATATTGTTAACGCCCTTCAGCCGGAGGTTATCTGTGTTGGCGGCGGTATTTGCAACGAGGGCGAAACCCTTATGCGTCCTTTGCGCAGATATGTTGAGGCAGAGCGCTACAGCGTTTACTCAAAGATTCAGACCAAGATAGTTAAGGCTTCTTTGGGCAACGACGCAGGAATCATCGGTGCCGCTATTCTAAAGCAGGCAAAATAATATTTGATTTTGGTGAGATTTTGAACAACAGGAACGAATTAACAGAACAATTTGACAGGACGGGCATTGCTTATCTTCTTGATGAGCCGATGAGTCTGCACACCACATTTAAGATAGGCGGCGCCGCAAGCGTTGTGGCTGTGCCAACCTCTGTGCAGCAGGTGGCAGAAATCGTTAAGATTTGCAATGACCTGAAAATACGATATATGGCTGTGGGCAACGGCTCCAACCTTTTAGTCAGCGACCGGGGAATTGACGCCTGCGTCATTATGCTGGGCAAGGATTTTGCAAAGGTTGAGCTACTGGATAACAACATTATTCATTGTCAGGCCGGCGCTCAACTGATAAAGGCCTGCCGTGTGGCAATGGAGAACGGACTGTCCGGACTGGAATTTGCCTACGGTATTCCCGGGTCCTGCGGCGGTGCGGCATTTATGAATGCAGGAGCCTATGGCGGCGAGATGAAGGATGTGCTGGTTAGGTGTCGGCACATAGATACTCAGGGTAATGCGGGTGCGCTGGACGGTGAGGATATGGAATTGTCCTATCGTCACTCGGCGTATCATCACAACGGCTGCATAGTCACCGACCTGTATCTTCAGCTGACTCCCGATGACCCTGATGCAATCCGGAACAGAATGGAGGATTATATCAGCCGAAGAAAAGATAAACAGCCGTTGGAATATCCGTCTGCAGGCTCCACATTCAAGAGACCGGAGGGCTACTTTGCCGGCGCATTAATCCAGGATTGCGGCCTTAAGGGTGCAGCCGTCGGCGGCGCACGTGTCAGCGATAAGCACGCCGGATTCGTTATCAATACCGGCAACGCCACTTGTCAGGATGTGTTGGACTTGTGCAGTTATGTGTCCGACACCGTACTGAGGGAAAAAGGCGTTAAGCTGGAAATGGAAATCAGAGTAACAGAGTAACAGAATAACCACAGGGGAGGTTTTTATGAAAGAGATAGTATTGCTAACCGGTGTATCCGGAGCAGGCAAATCAACAGCAATGAGCTTTATGGAGGATACAGGATATTACTGTATTGATAATATGCCGGCGGAGCTGGTGTCCGTATTTGTTGAGCTGATAGAAAAGTCGGACAAGTACAACAAGATTGCCATTGTTACCGATGTACGCTCAAAGGGTGTATTCAAGGCGTTTACCGAGGCTGTTGAGGTGTTTCGTGATACTGCTGATACAATGGTTAAGATTATCTATCTTGATATAAAAAATCATGTTGCCCTCAAGAGATATAAATTAACCAGGCGCAAGCATCCCTTCGCCGACAAGTTCAACGGCTCTATTGAGGAAGCCTTGGAGTACGAAAAAGAGGTTCTGGCGCCGGTTAGGCAAAGTGCAGACTATGTGATAGACACCTCCGAGCTGTCTGCCAACCAACTGCGTAACCGACTGACCCACATTCTCCTTGGGGACGAAAAGCAGGTGATGAACATTCATGTTATGTCCTTTGGCTTCAAGCACGGTATTCCTGCCGACGCGGATTTTGTTTTGGATGTTAGGTGCCTGCCCAACCCGTATTGGCTGGAGAGTCTGCGTACCAAGACAGGTCTGGATCCGGAGGTACATGACTATGTATTCAGCTTTGATGAGTCCCACGAGCTGCTGAAGAGATTGAAGAATATGCTGGACTACCTGAATCCGTTGTATATCAAGGAGGGCAAGAGCCAGTTGGTTGTTGCCATAGGATGTACAGGCGGCAATCATCGTAGCGTTGTTTTTGCCGAGGAGTTGGCAAAGCACTTCAGTCGTCATTGGGACAATGTTACTGTAAATCACAGAGATATTAACAGAAAGTAATTTGGAGATACCATGTCGTTTTCATCACAGGTTAAAAACGAGCTTGTAAAAATTGAATACGATTCCACCTGTTGCAAAAAGAGTCTGCTATACGGTATGACTCTTTTTTCAAAGGTATTTTCCTATCGCGAGATAGTCTTTCAGACCGAAAATGAGAACACAGCCCTACTGTACAAGCGACTGCTCAAGGAATTGTGCAATATTGATACTCGGATTGCCGTGTCGCCATCGGGCAAGAGCTTTTCTGTTGCAATCAGCGATTCTGCCACAGCCGCAAAGCTGCAGACCTATTTCGGCCATGACCGTGGCGAAACCAGCGTTAAGATTAATTTTTCTAACTTTGTGTGTTCACGGTGCCAGCGTGCCTTTTTGGCAGGAGTTTTTTTGTCCTGCGGCACTGTATCATCTCCGGAAAAAGGGTATCATCTTGAATTTTCGGTGGCGTATATGAATTTGTCAAAGAGTTTTGTCACTCTCCTTCAGGAGCTGGAGCTGTCCCCGAAGATTACTACTCGCAAGGGATACCATATTATTTATTTTAAGGTCAGCGAGCAGATTGAGGACTGCCTGTATATTATGGGCGCATCCACATCTATGTTTGATATGATGAATATTAAGATAGTAAAGGAAATTCGCAATACAGCCAATCGCAAGGCTAATTGTGAGGCTGCCAATATTGACAAGATGGTGCGCGCCGCATCACCCCAGATAGCAGCCATACTTAAGATAAAAGAAAAAAGAGGACTGTCATCTCTGCCGGACTCATTGAGGCAGATGGCGGAGGTAAGATTGGAAAATCCGGAGGCGTCGCTCCAGGAGTTGTCCCAAATGTTTGAGCCGCCCTTGTCCCGCAGCGGCGTAAATCACAGACTTGCAAGACTGACAAGAATTGCGGCAGAGATAGAATAATAAGGAGAGAAAATCGTGTTTACCCACCTTCACCTACATACACAATTCAGTTTGTTGGACGGCGCATGCCGTCTCGGCAATCTTGTGTCACGGGCAAAGGAGCTGGGTATGACCTCTCTGGCTATAACCGACCACGGCAATATGTACGGTGTCGTGGATTTTTACCGTGAGTGCAAAAAGCAGGGCGTAAAGCCCATTATCGGCTGTGAGGTTTATGTTGCTCCCCGTACCAGATTTGACCGCGACAAGGTGTTGGACAAGGACTACAACCACCTGGTGCTGTTGGTTAAGAATGAAACCGGCTACAAAAATTTGATAAAGCTGGTATCCCGTGGGTACACAGAGGGCTTTTACTTTAAACCGCGAGTTGACCGTGATTTGTTAGAAAAACACAGCGAGGGATTAATCTGCCTTTCTGCCTGCTTGGCAGGTGAGATTGCACAGTGTCTGCTGCGCCGTGATTACGATGCCGCAAGGAATACTGCCCTGTGGTACAACGATGTGTTCGGGCAGGGTAACTATTATCTTGAGATACAGAATCACGGTCTGGATGAGCAGCAGGCGGTGCTGGACGGCGTCAAGCGACTCAGTGCCGATACCGGTATTCCTATGGTAGCCACAAATGATGTTCATTATGTAAACAGGGAGGACTCGTACATTCAGCAGGTGCTGATTTGTATTGCTACCAACCATGTGTTGGGTGACGATACCGGGCTTGAGTTCCATAGCGATAATTTTTACCTAAAATCCGAGGAAGAAATGCGACGGGTTTTTGCCGACACTCCTCAGGCTGTGGATAATACTGCCGTAATTGCAGATATGTGCAATTTTGATTTTGAGTTCGGTAATACAAAGCTACCGTATTTTGCCACTCCCGATGATATGGACCACTATGAATATTTTAGGCAAAAGTGTTATGAGGGCTTGCGCAGCAGGTACGGAGCCAATCCGCCCCGGGAGTATGCGGACAGGCTGGAGTATGAGCTGGATACCGTCAACAAAATGGGATATACCGACTATTATCTTATTGTACAGGATTTTGTTGATTTTGCTAAATCAAAGGGTATTCCCGTAGGTCCCGGCAGAGGCTCCGGTGCAGGCTCAATAGCCGCTTATTGCATCGGCATTACCGACCTGGACCCTATGAAGTATGACCTGATTTTTGAGCGATTTCTCAATCCTGAGCGTGTATCAATGCCGGATTTCGATATTGATTTTTGTTACGAACGACGCCAGGAGGTTATAGACTATGTTACCTCCAGGTACGGCGCCGACCATGTGGCGCAGATTGTCACCTTTGGCACCTTGCAGACCCGTGCTGCTATTCGTGATGTGGGTCGTGTTATGGGTATGCCCTACGCTTCGGTTGACGCTGTGGCAAAGCTGATTCCCAACACTTTTCATATTACTATTGACCAGGCCGTTGCCCAAAGCAAGGAATTGCGGGAGGCTATGGACGGCAATCCCCAAATCAGGCAGCTGATTGACACCGCACGCAAGGTGGAGGGAATGCCCAGGAACACATCAACCCACGCCGCCGGTGTGGTCATTACTCATGACCCGGTCAGCGATTATGTGCCTCTTGCCACCAATGACGGCCTTGTGGTGACCCAATATATTATGACCACCCTTGAGGAATTGGGTCTGTTGAAGATGGACTTTTTGGGCTTGCGCACCCTTACGGTAATAGACGACGCCGCCAAGGCTTCGGGTATTGATATTGAGAATATACCCATTGACGACCCAAAGGTGTACAGTATCTTTTCTCACGGTAATACCGAGGGCATATTCCAGTTTGAATCCTCCGGGATGAAGCAGATGCTCAGCAACTTAAAGCCTACGGCATTGGAGGACTTGATAGCGGCCACATCACTGTACCGTCCCGGTCCTGCCAGTCAGATAGATACCTTTATTGCCAATTCTCACAACAAGGGCGGCATCCGTTATGACACCCCTATGCTGGAGCCCATACTCAGGAATACCTACGGCTGTATGGTGTATCAGGAGCAGGTTATGCAGATATTCCGTTCCCTGGCAGGATATTCTTACGGCAGGGCTGATGTTGTGCGTCGTGCCATGAGCAAAAAAAAGCACGATGTTATGGAGCAGGAGAGAGGCAATTTTGTTGACGGGTGCGGCAAAAACGGCATTGACAGCGCTGTTGCTAACAAGATATTCGACAAAATGACTGATTTTGCATCCTACGCATTCAACAAGTCCCACGCAGCCTGTTATGCGCTGGTAGCATATCGCTGTGCATATCTCAAGTGTTACTGCCCTGCTGATTTTATGGCGGCATTGCTGACCTCGGTGCTGGATTCCTCAAACAAGGTGGCTCGTTATATTGCCGAGTGCAAAAGACTGGGAATCCGTCTTGCGCCGCCCAATATCAATACATCTATGAAGGGCTTTACAGCCACTGACAATACTATCAATTACGGCCTTTTGGGCATAAAGAACTTGGGCAACGAATTTATTAACGAGATTATTCGGGAGAGAGCCAACGGCCCCTTTACCGATTTGTTCGATTTTTGCAGCCGTATGCAAAGCGGTCACTTTAACCGACGGGCGGTAGAGTCCCTTATTCGATGCGGTGCAATGGATTCCTTCGGAGCCAATCGCAAGCAAATGCTGCAGGCATTGCCGGCGTTGGTCAGCAATATCGAGGAGCAAATGCGCAAGACGATGTACGGCCAGGTTGGATTTTTTGATATCAGCGATGACTTTGGCTATGCCTTTGAGTTTCCCGATGTAAAAGAGTTTAGCAAAACAGAATTGCTGCAGATGGAAAAGGAGATGACCGGCCTGTATTTGTCCGGTCATCCCATGGATAAGTATGAAGGCTATGTTACCAAGGCAGGTTGTGCACGGACCTTTGATTTGTTGGAGGCCGGCAAGGGCGGTTCACGATACAGGGATGGTGCCACGGTAACTCTCTGCGGCATAATAACCCACATTACCGTCAAGCAGACCAGAGCCAATAAGGCCAATATGGCATTTGTTACCCTTGAGGATTTGTATGGCAGTATTGAGGTGATACTGTTTCCAAAAATCTTTTTGCAGTATTCCTCGATGATTAGCGAAAATCGGGTTATTGCCGTCACAGGCAGTATATCCGTTGAGGAGGAAAAAGCTCCAAAGCTTTTGGTTAACTCTGTTCACACTCCCACCGCCATACCACAGCCTGCGTTGTCCACAGGTGCCGGCAGCTCAAGCAAGCGTAAGGGCTTGTTCCTGCGATTCGAGTCCAAATCGGACCCCCGTATTCAGCAGGCCAAGGCAATATTGTCGTCCTGGGGTGGCGACCTTCCGCTGTATCATTATTATCAGGACGAAAAAAGCTATGCCCTGCAGGACAAGAGTCGTTTTGTTAACCCGAATGATGATATGCTGGCGCAGCTCAAGAGACTTTTGGGGGACAAAAACGTGGCAGTTATTTATTGACAATACTTGACAATTATGCACTATTTAGGTAAAATATATTTTATCATTTTGGATTTGTGGCGAGTTATTCGCTTATGACTGATGATTGTATGGAGGTTTTTTGTATGAAGACAATTGCAGTATTAACCAGTGGCGGCGATTCACCGGGAATGAATGCGGCAGTTCGCGCAGTAGTCAGAACAGCCTGCGAGAACGGCATCAAGGTGTATGGTGTTATCCGTGGATATAACGGCCTTATCAACGGCGATTTTATAGAGATGGACCTTCGTTCTGTTTCTGACATAATCAACAGAGGCGGTACCATCCTTTACTCTGCACGCAGTGTTGAGTTTGCTACCGAGGAGGGTATGCGCAAGGCTATACGCACCTGCCAGGAGTACGGTATTGAGGGCGTGGTAGTTATCGGCGGTGACGGCTCCTTCCGCGGTGCCCGTGATCTCAGCGAGCGCGGTATCCCTTGCGTAGGCGTACCGGGTACTATCGACAACGACATTGCCTGCTGTGATTACACCATCGGGTACGACACCTGTCTCAATACTATTATGGAGATGGTGGACCGTCTTCGCGATACAGCCGAGTCCCATGACCGTTGCTCTGTAATCAAGGTAATGGGCAGACGCGCAGGTTACCTTGCCCTTAACGCAGGTATTGCTTGCGGCGCTACTTCTATTCTTATTCCCGAGGTGCCGGTTGATATAGAGAAGCATGTTATCGAGCGTATGAAGAAGACACAGCGCACCGACAAGAAGCATTTTATTATCATAGTTGCAGAGGGCTGTGATGTTGATTGCCACCAGCTGGTGGACGATATTCAGGCCAAGACCGGAGTTGAGACTCGCTATACTAACCTGGGCCATGTACAGCGCGGAGGTTATCCTACCGTAAAGGATAGGGTTATGGCTACCCGTATGGGCAATTATGCCGTCAAGCTCCTTATGCAGGATATTGGCAACCGTGTAGTTGCCGCACAGCGTGAAGAGGTTGTTGATTTTGACATTTTTGAGGCTCTCAATATGCGCAAGAGCATTGACATCGATTTGTACAATGTGGCTCATGAGGTATCAATTTAGTTTACAGGTATAACAAAAGGGATGTAGAATTCTACATCCCTTCTTTTATACCTTATTTCAGCTTCGCTCCGGTATAGTTTTCCATATACTTATTCTGCCGGAGTCGTTGAGCGTCTTCAGGGTCATTACGGTGATAGGAACTATCAGCATACCCATAAAGCCGAACAGCTTGAGTCCGAAGAAT
>JAQXWS010000053.1 GCA_029225565.1 Eubacteriales bacterium | reverse complement strand
TGTCCGAAGAGCTTAAAAACGAGCTTAAAGACCTTCCCACAGGTCAGAAGCGCATAAAGCTTCTCAAGAGACTTGAGATAATCGAGTCCTTCAGAATGTCAAAGAACAAGCCTGAGTGGATGGTTCTGAACGTTGTGCCCGTTATCCCTCCCGATATCCGTCCTATGGTCATGCTGGACGGCGGCAGATATGCTACCTCCGACCTTAACGACCTTTACAGACGAGTTATCAACCGTAACAACCGTCTTAAGAGATTGCTTGAACTTAACGCTCCGGACATCATTGTTCGTAACGAAAAGAGAATGCTGCAGGAGTCCGTTGACGCCCTAATTGACAACGGTCGTCGCGGCAGACCCGTTACCGGTCCAAACAACAGACCCCTCAAGTCCCTTTCCGATATGCTCAAGGGTAAGCAGGGCCGCTTCCGTCAGAACCTTCTCGGTAAGCGTGTTGACTATTCAGGTCGTTCGGTTATCGTTGTAGGTCCCGAGCTTAAGATGTATCAGTGCGGTCTTCCAAAGGAGATGGCTATTGAGCTCTTTAAGCCGTTTGTAATGAAACGCCTTGTTGAGACCGGTGTTGCTTCCAACATCAAGTCCGCAAGAAAGATGGTAGAAAAAGCAAACAGAAGTGAGGTTTGGGACGCTCTTGAGGTTGTTATCAAGGACCACCCGGTAATGCTTAACCGTGCTCCCACACTGCACAGACTCGGTATTCAGGCGTTTGAGCCGGTATTGGTTGAGGGTAGAGCAATCAAACTGCATCCGTTGGCATGTACAGCGTTCAACGCCGACTTCGACGGTGACCAGATGGCTGTTCATGTACCTCTTTCTGCCGAGGCGCAGGCAGAGGCAAGAATGTTGATGCTGGCTTCCAACAACCTGCTCAAGCCTTCCGACGGTAAGCCGGTTGCTGTTCCGTCACAGGATATGATTATCGGTTCGTACTACCTGACCATGATTAAGGACGGCGAGCCCGGTTGCCCTCGCACAGAGGTTATTAACGGCGAAGAGGTAACCAAGTACAATATTTATCGCGATACAGATGAGGCTATGATGGCATATCAGGCAGGCCTTCTCGGTCTTCACAGCGAGTGTCTTATCAGATTCTCAAAGGAGGTTGACGGACAGGTCAAGTCAAAGCTGGTCAAGACTACAGTAGGTCGTGTTATCTTCAACAGACCTATTCCGCAGGACCTTGGCTTTGTTGACAGAACTGACCCGGATAACGAGTTTGAGCTTGAGATTTCCTTTGTTGTTAAGAAGGGCGGCCTTGGCCAAATCGTGGACAAGTGCATTCGCGCTCACGGCATCTCTGTTGCTTCTGTAGTTCTTGACGATATTAAGGCACAGGGCTACAAATATTCAACTGTATCCGGTACAACCGTAGCAGTTATCGATGCGCTCATTCCGGAAAAGAAAAAGGATTTTCTTGCCGAGGCTGAGGCAAAGGTTGACGAGGTACAGTCCCACTTCAATATGGGCGAGATGACCGACGAGGAGCGTAAGGACGCAGTTATCAAGGCTTGGGAGGAATGTACCAACAAGGTATCCGACGAGCTTACTAACAACTTCGACGGTACACACAACCCAATCCATATGATGGTAGATTCCGGTGCTCGTGGTAGTACATCACAGCTTCGTCAGCTGGCCGGTATGAGAGGTCTTATCGCCAACACATCCGGTGAGACCATCGAGGTACCTATCAGAGCTAACTACCGTGAAGGCCTTAATATTTCCGAGTACTTCATTTCTTCTCGTGGTGCTCGTAAGGGTCTTACAGATACAGCTCTTCGTACAGCCGACTCCGGTTACCTGACCAGAAGACTGGTTGATGTATCCCAGGATGTTATCATTCGTGACAACGATTGCGGATGCCATGACGGTATTGATGTATATGCCATCATGGACGGCAACCGTGTTCTTGAGTCACTGGAGGAGAGACTTGTCGGCAGATTTGTTGTTGACCCTGTTATCCATCCCGAGACCGGCGAGGTACTGATGGATACAGACAGAATTATGAATGAGGAGGATGCTGCTCGCATTGCCGGTGCAGGTATCACCCATGTCAAGATTCGTTCACTCATTACCTGTAAGTCACATCACGGCGTATGCTGCAAGTGCTACGGCTCCAACCTTGCATTCAACGAGCCTGTTCAGGTTGGTGAGGCAGTTGGTACAATCGCTGCTCAGTCAATCGGTGAACCGGGTACACAGCTCACTATGAGAACTTTCCATACCGGTGGTGTAGCCGGCGGTGAGGATATTACTCAGGGTCTTCCAAGAGTTGAGGAACTGTTTGAAGCTCGTAAGCCAAAGCAGCTTGCAATCTTGTCCGAGATTGCCGGTGAGGTTAGATTTGATGATTCCAAGAAGGGCCGTCATGTTATTGTATTCAATAGCGAGACCGGCGACGAAAAGAGTTATCTCATTCCTTACGGCGCAAGACTTTGCGAAAACATTGTTGAAGGCGCTAAGATAGAAAAGGGCGCCGAACTGACTCTCGGCTCCAAGAATCCACACGATGTACTTGCCATCCTTGGTGAAGAGGCAGTTTATAATTACCTTATCAAGGAAGTACAGTTTGCATACCGTACCCAGGGTGTTGACATCAACGACAAGCATATTGAGGTTATCGTTCGTCAAATGCTTAAGAAATGTACTGTTGATGATGCCGGTGATACCGACTTGATTGCCGGTACAACTATTGATGTTGCCACTCTTGATGAGGCTAACGAAAAGATTGATGCAAGAATTGCTGCAGGTGAGGAAGGCCTGAAGAAGGCAACATATATTCCAATCCTGATGGGTATTACAAAGGCATCACTTGCTACAGACAGCTTCCTGTCAGCGGCTTCATTCCAGGAGACAACTCGTGTTCTTACCGACGCCGCTATCAAGGGCAAGGTTGACCCGCTTCTCGGCCTTAAGGAGAATGTTCTTATCGGTAAGCTGGTTCCTGCCGGTACCGGTATGAGCGTGTTCAGAGATGTTGATGTTGTCCCCAGCTATTTCAGCACCGACGGTAAGGAAGAAATTCTTAACCTGGAACAACTGCAAGAACTCTTGACAAACAGTCAGCAATAAGATATAATATGTGATTGTGTCAGTAGAATTTTGGCATAATTAACAAAAATATGTCTTAATATTTGTAGAAATCGTCAATGGAGTGCAGTTCATCTGCGCTCCATGGCGTGCATACATTTAATATTTTTGGGAACAAAAGTATTAGCTGTGTGCACGACGCACATAAATTTGCAGAAAGGAGAATAAACTATTGCCTACCTTTAATCAATTAGTAAGAACAGGTCGTAAGTCACTTGCAAAGAAGTCAACTGCACCTGCACTTCAGAAGGGTCTTAACACCAAGAAGAATGTTATGACTGACAATTCATCACCACAGAAGCGTGGCGTATGTACTGCAGTTAAGACAGCAACCCCTAAGAAGCCTAACTCTGCTCTTCGTAAGATTGCCAGAGTTCGTCTTACAAACGGCATGGAAGTTACCGCTTACATCCCAGGCGTAGGTCACAACCTTCAGGAGCACTCCGTTGTTATGGTTCGTGGCGGCCGTGTAAAGGATCTTCCCGGTGTTCGTTATCACATTATCCGTGGTACATTGGATACCCAGGGCGTAACCAACAGAATGCAGAGCCGTTCAAAGTATGGCGCAAAGAAGCCAAAGGCTAAGAAGTAAGCCGAATTTCTTTACTAAACCTATGGAAACCCGACAATAGTTTATTTTATCTATAACATAGATAGCGTAAGCCTTGTTGGCTCCACGGTAAAACCGAGTACCTATGAACTCATCAATTATTATGAAGGAGGGAAGCGAAGATGCCAAGAAGAGGCCAGATCGCTAAGCGTGATGTATTACCTGATCCACTTTACAACTCAAAGGTTGTTACCCGTCTGATCAACAACATCATGCTTGATGGAAAGAAGGGTGTCGCACAGAAGATTGTGTACGGCGCATTCGAAATCATCAACGAAAAGACAGGCAATGATCCTCTCGAGACTTTCGAGGCTGCTATGGAAAATGTTATGCCTGTATTAGAAGTAAAGGCTCGCCGTATCGGCGGTGCAACCTACCAAGTTCCTCTCGAAGTTCGTCCTGAAAGAAGACAGACACTTGGTCTTAGATGGATTACAACTTATGCTCGCTCAAGAAGTGAGAGAACAATGAAGGAACGCCTTGCAGCAGAGATTATGGATGCTGCTAACCAAACCGGTGGTGCAGTTAAGAAGTGTGAGGATACTCACAAGATGGCAGAGGCTAACAAAGCATTTGCTCATTTCAGATATTAATCTGCTAACCTGAAGGAGGATATTATGCCAAGAAAAGTTAGTCTTGAAAAAACAAGAAATATTGGTATTATGGCTCACATTGACGCAGGTAAAACCACTACAACAGAGCGTATTCTGTATTTCACAGGTATCAACCACAAGATTGGTGAAACCCATGATGGTGCTGCCACAATGGACTGGATGGCACAGGAGCAGGAGAGAGGTATTACTATCACATCTGCCGCTACAACATGCTTCTGGAAAGAGCACAGAATCAACATCATTGATACTCCGGGTCACGTTGACTTCACTGTTGAGGTTCAGCGTTCTCTGCGTGTTCTTGACGGCTCTGTAACAGTACTCTGCGCTAAGGGTGGTGTTGAGCCACAGTCTGAGACCGTATGGCGTCAGGCTGATGAATACAATGTACCTCGTATGATTTTCGTTAACAAGATGGATATTATGGGTGCAGATTTCTACAATGTACTTGATATGGTTCTCGACCGTTTCAAGTGCAATGCTCTGCCAATCCAGCTTCCAATCGGTAGCGAGGATACCTTCGAGGGTATTATCGACCTTATCAACAATAAGGAAATCGTTTATATCGACCCGGGCAAGAACAACGGTTCTGTTTTTGAGGAGAGAGAGATTCGTGCCGAGCTGGCCGACAAGGCTGCCGAGTACAGAACTGCCCTCATTGAGCACATTGTTGAGCAGGACGAGGAGCTTATGGAGAGATATTTCGAAGAGGGTGAGGATTCTATCACCGTTGACGAAATCAAGAAGATTATCCGTAAGTCAACCATTGCCGGCGAGATGGTACCTGTATGCTGCGGTACTGCATACAGAAATATGGGTGTTCAGCCACTGCTGGATGCTATTGTTGACTTTATGCCTGCACCTACAGACGTTGAGTCCATCAAGGGTATTAACCCCGATACCGACGAGGAAGAGGATCGTCACTCATCCGACGACGAGCCATTCGCAGCACTTGCTTTCAAGATTGCTACTGACCCATACGTAGGTAAGATTTGTTACTTCCGTGTATATTCAGGTAAGATTGAAGCCGGTACACCTTGCCTTAACTCAGTTAAGGGCACTAAGGAAAGAATGGGCAGAATTCTTCAGATGCACGCTAACCACAGAGAGGATATCCCTGTATGCTATGCAGGTGATATTGCTGCTGCAGTCGGTCTTAAGAATACAACCACAGGTGATACTCTTTGCGACGAGAATCATCCTGTAATCCTTGAGTCAATGAATTTCCCTGATCCTGTAATCCGTGTAGCTATCGAGCCTAAGACCAAGGCCGGCCAGGAGAAGATGGGTATTGCTCTTGCAAAGCTTGCAGAGGAGGACCCAACCTTTAAGGCATACACCGATGAGGAGACAGGCCAGACTATTATCGCAGGTATGGGTGAGCTTCACCTTGAGATTATCGTTGACCGTTTGCTTCGCGAATTCAAGATTGAGGCAAATGTTGGCGCACCTCAGGTTGCTTACAAGGAGACTATCACCTCTGAGTCCATGTCTGACACCAAGTACAAGAAGCAGTCCGGTGGTTCAGGTCAGTACGGTCATGTTAAAATCCGTATGTTCCCGAACCTTGACGAGAACGGTATTGGCAAGGGCTACGAGTTTGAGAACCAGGTAGTCGGCGGTGCTATTCCTAAGGAGTACATTCCGGCTGTTGACGCAGGTATTCAGGCAGCTATGAAAAGCGGTATCCTTGCAGGTTACCCTGTAGTAGATGTAAGAATCGAGCTTTATGATGGTTCTTACCATGAGGTTGACTCATCCGAGATGGCATTCAAGATTGCCGGTTCTATGGCATTCAAGGATGCAGCAAAGAAGGCAACACCGGTAATCCTTGAGCCTATGATGAAGGTAGTTGTTATCGTACCCGAAGAGTATATGGGCGATGTAATCGGTGACCTTAACTCCCGCCGTGGACAGATTCAGGGCATGGAGGACAGAAGCGGCGCTAAGCAGATTAATGCAAGAGTTCCGCTGTCCGAGATGTTTGGCTATGTTAACGACCTTCGTTCCAAGACACAGGGCCGCGGACAGTACACAATGGAGCCGGACGGCTATGACCAGGTACCAAAGTCAATTTCTGAGTCCATCATCAGCGAGAGAGCAAAGAAAGACTAATTATTTTAATAAAACACTTGATATTTTGTCTTATATTTGATAAAATATCGTTGACAATTTTACTATTGTAAATTTTAAGGAGGAATTCCCAATGGCAAAAGAACATTTTAACCGTACCAAACCACATGTAAACATTGGTACAATCGGTCACGTTGACCACGGTAAGACCACTCTTACAGCAGCTATCACAAAGTACCTTGCTAACAAGGGCTATGCAAAGTTTGAGGACTATGCAGATATTGATAAGGCTCCGGAAGAGAGAGAACGTGGTATCACAATCAACACAGCTCACGTAGAGTACGAGACAGACAAGCGTCACTATGCTCACGTTGACTGCCCGGGCCACGCTGACTATATCAAGAACATGATCACAGGTGCTGCACAGATGGACGGTGCTATCCTTGTTATCGCTTCTACAGACGGTCCTATGGCTCAGACAAAGGAGCACTTGCTTCTTGCTCGTCAGGTTGGCGTTCCTGCAATCGTTGTATTCATGAACAAGACTGACCAAGTTGACGACCCAGAGCTTCTTGAGCTTGTAGAGATGGAGATTCGCGAGACTCTTGCTGAGTACGAGTTCGATGACGAGTGCCCAATCATCAAGGGTTCTGCTCTTAAGGCACTTGAGGCAACATCAAATGACGATCCTGCTTGTGCTTGCATCCAGGAGCTTATGGACGCAGTTGACGAGTACATTCCTACTCCTGAGCGTAAGGCAGACCTTCCTTTCCTTATGCCTGTTGAGGACGTATTCACCATCACAGGCCGTGGTACTGTAGCTACCGGTAGAGTAGAGAGAGGCCAGCTTAAGACTAACGACACTGTTGAGATCGTAGGTCTTGAGGATGAGTCAAAGTCAACAGTTTGCACCGGTATCGAGATGTTCAGAAAGATTCTTGACTACGCTGAGGCTGGTGACAATGTTGGTTGTCTGCTTCGTGGTATCCAGAGAACCGAGATTAAGAGAGGCCAGGTTCTTGCAGCTCCGGGCTCAATCAACCCACACACCAAGTTCACAGGTCAGGTTTACGTTCTTTCCAAGGACGAGGGTGGCCGCCATACTCCATTCTTCAACAACTACCGTCCACAGTTCTACTTCAGAACAACTGACGTAACAGGTGTTATCAGCCTTCCTGACGGTGTTGAGATGTGTATGCCTGGCGATAACGTAGATATGAACGTTGAGCTTATCACTCCTATCGCTATCGAAGAGGGTCTTCGTTTCGCTATCCGTGAGGGTGGTAGAACAGTAGGTTCAGGCGTTGTTATCGCTATCAACGAGTAATCTGTAATTACCGTATATCAGAGAGTAGGTCTTTGACCTACTCTTTTTTGTTTTTTCTATTCAATATTCTTTTGTTTTGTGGTATAATTTATCTATTACCTAATGTGGAGAATACTATGAGTTACGATGAGTCCGAAAACTTAATAGGTACTGTGGAGGATATTACCTACTACAATCCCGAGAACGGCTATTGCATTGCCGAGCTGTCATGCGAAGACGATTGTGCAACTATCGTGGGCGAGGTGGGCGAGTTGGTTGTGGGCGCTACAGTAGAATGCCACGGAAAATGGGTAATGAACCCAAAGTACGGCAGGCAATTTGCTGCCCAAAGCGCTGTTATGACCCTGCCCGCCGATGTGGGCGGTATTTTGCGCTATTTGTCATCGGGTGTAATACGGGGTATCCGCGGTGCAACTGCCACCAAGATTGTCGAAGCATTTGGCGCCTCAACCTTTGATGTAATAGAAAATGAGCCTGCTCGCCTTGCTAAGATTAAGGGCATCAGTCACGCAAAAGCAAAGCAAATCAGTCACGATTTCAAGATGCAGTTCGCCTCCAGAGAAACTATGGTGGGACTTACCGCCCTTGGATTGACACAGACAGAGGCAATTAAGGCCTACGGCCTGTTCAAGAGCGAAACGATGGATGTGGTTAAGGCGAATCCCTATATGCTGATTGGTTCCGCCACCGGTATAACATTTGAAAAAGCAGATGCCATAGTTGACAATCTTCAAGACAAGCCACCGTTTGAGTATCGTGCCATTGCCGGTGTTGTGCATATTGTTCGCCACAATTTGCGTAACGGTCACACTTGCATCCCCAGGGACAGAATTTTTGCCCCTGCAAAAGGGTTGCTTGAGTGTGGCGATGACGATGTGGATATTGCATTGGACAACGCAATACAGCAAAAAGCATTGGTACAGGTAAATATAGAGGGCAGGGATTTTCTCTTTTTGCCGGAAATATATAATGCAGAAAGTAGTATTGCCGACAGAATTAAGATTATGACCCAATACCCACCCCAGGAAAAAGAAATATTCAGCTCGGAAATATACGCCTTTGAGTCGGTTAACGATATTCAATTTGACGATAAGCAGCGACAGGCAATCGAGATTGCCGTCAATAAGGGCTTGCTTATATTAACCGGCGGCCCCGGTACAGGCAAGACTACTACAGTTAAGGGTATCATCAGCCTAATGAAAAACCGTGGCTTAAAGGTGGAACTTGCCGCACCAACAGGCCGTGCCGCCCAGCGTATGGAAGAACTGACAGGCTGTGAGGCAAAAACAATTCATCGTCTGCTGGAGGTTGAATATAAGGAGGGCAACGAACTGCCAACCTTTGTCCATAACCTGCGCAATCCGCTGGATTGCGATGCTGTGATAGTTGATGAATTGTCAATGGTGGATGTTACTCTGTTTGCGGCATTGCTGGATGCCTTGCCGCTTCATTGCAGACTGATTATGGTTGGCGACCAAGACCAGCTGCCGCCGGTGGGGGCAGGCAATGTGCTGCGTGATATGATAGACAGCAATGTGATTAGCGTTGTGAAGCTGGACAAGGTTTTCAGACAGGCAATGCAAAGCAGAATAGTAACCAATGCCCACCGAGTAGTGAACGGCGAAATGCCTCAGCTGGATAATTCCGCCGACTCCGACTTCTTTTTGCTAAAGGAAAACAGTAGGTACAACGCTCCACGCAAGATATTGGAGCTGGTAACCGACAGATTGCCGATGACATACGGTCTGGACCCTATGAGTGATATTCAGGTGCTGTGCCCCAGCCGAATGGGGGAGATTGGCACCCAAAATATAAATGCCGTTTTGCAAGCAAGACTTAATCCCCCTGCCAAGGATAAGCAGGAAATCAGGTACAAGGGCTATGTTCTGCGGGAAGGCGACCGCGTAATGCAAATCAAGAACAACTACGATGTGCCTTGGTTTAGGCCAAAGGAAAACGGTACAGGTGTGTTCAACGGAGATATAGGCATCCTGTCCCATATTGACAGGGCAAACAATATTATTAATGTAAAGTACGATGACAAGGAGGCAATGTACTCCTTTGAGAATGTAAAGGAGATTGAGTTGGCCTACGCCATGACTGTGCATAAGTCCCAGGGCAGCGAGTTCGTGGCGGTGGTTATGCCGGTTTTGGCAACTCCCGCCAAGCTGGCCTATCGCAATTTATTTTACACAGCCCTGACCAGAGCAAAAAAATTGCTGGTTTTGGTGGGAAACCAAGAGAGCATAAAGCAAATGGTGGACAATGACAAAAAGTCCCGACGGTACAGTGCGCTAAAATTCTTTATTGAAAATAATGATGATATATAGTATTATACTTCTATACTGATGATAGATTAGGTGACATTATGTTTGGATATGATTTGGGAATAGATTTGGGAACAAGCAATCTTGTTATTTCCGTACCCGACAAGGGTGTGGTACTTAACGAGCCGTCATACGTCGCCTACGACACCGAGAGCGAGCGTGTGCTGTATGCAGGCAGACGCGCCTACTATTTGCAGGGCAGGGAGCCAAAAGGCGTTACTGTTGCACAGCCGCTGATGGACGGCGTAATCAGCAACTACGACCTGACCCAACAGATGGTACGGTATTTTATCAACCGTGTAATAAAAAAGAGTATATTCAAGCCCAGGGTTGTGGCGTCCGTGCCGGCTCTTGCAACCGATGTAGAAAAGAGGACGCTCATATCGGTCATCGTATCGGCAGGCGCCAGGTCGGTATGTCTTATTGAGGAGCCTTTGTGTGCGGCATTCGGCGCCGGTGTTGACCCCCAGCAGCCCAATGGAGCCTTCGTTGTGGATATTGGCGGCGGAACAACAAATATGGCTGTTGTATCCCAGGGCTCAATGAGCCAGATAGAAAATGTAAAGATTGCCGGAAATACCTTTGATGATGAGATTGTCAGATTTGTAAAAGAGAAGTATGATGTTTTGATTGGATTGCGTACAGCCGAGGATATAAAGAAGACTATCGGCTGTGCAGTGCAGAGGGATGAGGACATCGCCATGGCCGTCAAGGGACGAAGCGGTACAACCGGTATGCCCAAGGTGGTTGATGTTACATCCAACGAGATTTATCATTGCTTGCAGCCCTTGCTGGCAGAGATAATTGCCGCTGCGCAGATTATGTTTGAGCGCACTTCGCCTCAATTGGTAGCCGATATAACCACATCCAGTATTTTGCTTACAGGCGGCTCTGCCGAGCTGTACGGTATGGACAGATTGTTCAATGAGGCTTTGGAGCTGGAGGTGGAGATTGCACCACAGCCCAATCTATGCGTAGCAAAAGGCGCCGTAGTGGCTCTTAACAAAATGCACATTCTGGACAATTACGGCTACAGCTTCAAAACAAAGGAAGATGTCAGAATAAGATGATTCATATTTACTACGGCTATGGCAAGGGCAAGACCTGTTCGGCTTTAGGTGCCGGTATGCGGGCTGTCGGCTCAGGGATGACGGTGAGCCTTGTCCGGTTCCTAAAGGATGATACCTCCGGCGAGCTTGGAGTTTTGCCGTTCGAAATATATCCGTCGCCCCACAAACTTTCGTTCAACCCCGGTGCCGAGTATCAGTCTTGGGTTGACGGAGCGTTGGAGTATATCCGTCGCTGTGACAGTCAGGTAATAATCTTGGATGAATTTTTGGATATTATTCCTGATTTTCTGGGTATTGACGACGCGCTGTCATTGCTGTCGGATGACAGGGAATATATCATCACCGGCCATAAGAGTATTCAACAAATGGTTGAATGTGCTGATTATGTTACTTTTTTTGAGAAGAAAAAGCACCCTTACGACAGAGGCCTCAAAGCCAGAAAGGGAATAGAATTTTAGTTTACGGAGATTATTTATGGATAGATTTGCAAGGCTGCACCCGGTAGTGCATTTTGTGTTCTTTTTGTTCACATTCGTTTTTGTTCTGTCCGTAAATAATCCCTTTTTTTCTGCCATTTCGCTGGTTAGTGTATTATTGTATTCTTTTTTGCGAGAGGGCAGGAGAGTCTTTTTGAACATCAAGCTGTCAGTTGTGCTTCTGCTGACGGTTAGTATTTTTAATTTTCTCTTTGCCCATTACGGCGAGGATGTGCTTTTTACTGTCAGGGATACAGAGTTTACTCTGGAGGCGCTGTTTTACGGCTTTAATCAAGGTATGGTGCTGTCCGGTGTAATACTCTGGTTTGGAGCGCTGTCGCAGATTACGGATAGCGAGAGGGTTGTTTATTTTTTGCGTTGGGCACCCGGGACTGCTTTGGTTTTTTCTATGGTGCTGGGATTTATTCCGAGATTCAGAAAAAAAGCAGAGGATATTCGCAATGCCCGTTTGGCCCTCAACGGTGGATGCAGAGATTCTTCCCTGAAGGGCAGAATAAAAGAAGGGATTTCTGTGCTTTCTGTTTTGGTAACTTATAGCCTTGAGAGTAGTGTAATCACAGCACGCTCAATGACCGCCAGGGGATATAACCCATCGGCACGGCGGTGGGGCAGATATTCGTTTACCTTTGTGGACGGATTGATAATATTGATAATAACCGTTACATCGGCAATTGTTTTTACAGAAAAAGCATTGGGGCATTTGGTGTTCATTTTTGAGCCGGAGATATATGCCCGGAGTGTTAGCTCTATTGCCGTTGCGGCGTTTGTTATGCTGCAGGCTTTGCCGTTTTTTGTTGACCTTACGGAGGATTTGCAATGGAAAATATCAGCATCAAGGAATTGACATTTTGTTATCCAAAAACTGAATATCCTGTGCTTGACGGCATAAATCTTTCTATCAATCAGGGCGAGATGATGCTGTTGATTGGTAATAGTGCAGCGGGCAAGTCCACACTTTTGAAGCTGTTAAAAAAAGAAATAGCCCCTGCCGGCAACCTCGGCGGCAGTATATCCGTTACGGGTACTGTTGGCTATGTGTCCCAAAATGTGTACGAGAGCATTGTCAGCGACAGAGTGCGAAGTGAGTTATCCTTTTCCCTCACTAATATGGGTATGGACGGTGAGTCCATTGAACTGTTAGTGGCAGAGACCGCCTCTTATTTTAACCTGGAGGACAAGCTGGATATGGATATATCCACCCTGTCAGGAGGTCAGGTCCAGATGCTTAATCTGGCGTCGGTTATGATAACGAAGCCAGATATATTGTTGCTGGATGAGCCTACCTCACAACTGGACCCGGTGTCTGCCTCCAGATTTATCCAAATGGTGGAGCGACTTCATCGGGATTTCGGAACAACTGTAGTAATAGTTGAGCACAATTTGGAGGGATTGATAAATAATTGCGACAGCATTGCTCTCCTTGATAACGGCATTACAAAGCTGGGAGTCAATGATATGGTGTCCCATCTTCGTAATTTGGACAGCCCCTTGCTGGATTTAGTGCCGGCATATATGCGTATATTCCCGGGTGTGGATACCGTTAGCCGTTGTAGGGATATACTCAAAGAAAAGAACCTGACTCCTGTAATAGAAAAATTTGACGCCCCGGCAATTATGAAGGTGCGCAATATTGCCTATGCCTATAATAGGGGCGTCAATGTGTTAGATAATCTGTCCATGAATGTGTACAAGGGCAAAATCAATTGTGTGCTGGGTCCAAATTCCAGCGGTAAATCCACATTGTTGTTCGCTTTAGCCGGTGCAAAAAAGCCCTATCACGGCAAAATCAAGAGTACGGGCAAGGTGTCCATGCTGTGCCAGAATGTGTTGGATTTGTTCACTACGGACAGATGTGGTGACGAGGTGATTTTTGGCGAAATAACGGATATGCTGCATATTGATTATATTGAGGATAGGCACCCTTACGACCTGTCAGGCGGCGAGGCCCAAAGATTGGCTCTTGCCAAGGTGTTGTCAACCGGGGCGGATATTCTGCTTCTGGATGAGCCTACAAAAGGCTTTGACCCGGGCCTAAAGCGAGAGCTGGGAGAGTTGCTGCGATACCTGTGCAGCAAGGGCAAGACCGTTTTGCTGGCGTCCCATGACATTGAGTTTGTGGGAGAGTACGGCGATGCGGTGTCGTTATTGTCCCGTGGCAGGATTGTTTCTACTCTGCCAAGGCAGGATTTCTTTTCTTCCCTAAATTATTATACCACCTCTGTGGCCAGGATAACAAAGGGCGTTGCCGACGGTATTGTTTGTATGGACGACCTGCGAAAGGCAGGAGGCATATGATGAAAAAACTTTTGTTGCCGTTTTTTGTTGTCGTATCACTTGTTGGTATCATAGTGTGGCAGCTGGTATGGTCGGACGCGGCGAATTATTACATTGTTTCGGTGGCATTGCTGGTGCTGTCAATGATACCGTTCCTCCTTTCCTTTGAGGGCGGCAAAAAGTCAGCCGGCGAGATAACGCTGGTAGCGACGATGATTGCCCTGGCCGTTGTCAGCCGAGGGGTTTTTTATCTCATTCCACAGGTAAAGCCCATTGCCGCCGTGGTAATTGTGGCAGGTGTATGCTTAGGGGCAGAGCGAGGGTACATAGTGGGCGCGTTTTCGGCATTTATTTCTAATTTCATTTTTGGACAGGGGTATTGGACTCCTTTTCAGATGGTGGCATTGGGACTGGTGGGCCTTCTGGCAGGTTTGTTGTTCAAAACAGGCAGAGTGGAGCGTTGGTCACTGGGGTTGTTTGGATTTTTATCTGCATTCTTGCTCTATGGCGCAATAGTGGATATGTCAACGGTTTTGATGACCTGTGGCAATAATCCTACTTTGGCATCCGTGCTGGCAGTATATGGCGCCGGTGTGCCCTTTTCTTTGGTTTTCGGCATAACTACAGCAGTCTTTTTGTGGCTGTTCGGTATGCCCTTTGTGTCCAAAATTCAGCGGGTAATAACCAAGTATGATATAATAAAAAACAAGGATAGCAGATAGCTGCTGTCCTTCAGACTGTCGATAAAGTGGGTTGAACCACGCCAAATAATATAATATGTAACTGATTTCTGCCTCTTTTGTGTAAATAGGTGCGGGTCTACAGTGGAGACCTCTGCACGAATGTGCAGAAGCACTGACCGAGCCGGCAGGCGAGACGGTGGGTGCGATTTATCGCTATAGAAGAAAAGGTACGATGATGTACCTTCTTTTTTTGCAAAAAATATTACCGAACTCTGGCCTCAAGTCTGTAGATTGGGTATCCCTGTGAGGCAAAACGCTGTTCGTACTCTGTCACAATATTGCCCTCAAAATCGCTGTTGTGCAAATCCAGGGACACATTGCTAATCTCGTAACCGTTTTTACTAAACGACTCGATAGAAAACTCAAAAAAGTGCATATTGTCCGTCTTTTGGTAAATGGCGGCACCGGGTTTGAGTAACAGCTTGTAAATGCCCAGGAATCTGTCGGATGTCAAACGAT
>JAQXWS010000052.1 GCA_029225565.1 Eubacteriales bacterium | reverse complement strand
TCTTTTTCATATTACAACACCTCCGTCGTCATTGCCGGTATCAAAATGATTCATTACTCCAAGGCAGATGAAAATAAGAATCATCAATACAAAGCTAAGGGAAGCACCGAGATTGTAATTGTTTGCAGACTGGAATTGGGACTCAATAATATCACCGATAAGAACAATCTGGCCGCCGCCAAGCTTTTGGGTAATATAGAATGTTGATACACAGGGTACGAAAACCATGGTAATACCCGACAAAAGTCCCGGCACAGACATTGGCAAAATCACTCGTCTGAAGGTGGTGATTTTGTTGGAGCCTAAATCCCATGCAGCCTCGATAAGTGAATTATCCAGCTTTGACAGAACAGAATAAATGGGCAAAATCATATACGGCAAAAAGTTATACACCATACCCAGAATTACCGCGCCGGGAGTGTTGATAAGGTGAACACCTCTTAATCCCAACGAATTAAGAAAAGTATTAATAACTCCTGATTCGCCCAAAATTGTCATAAGACTGTATGTGCGAATCAAAAAATTCATCCACATAGGCAGCATAACAAGCAGCACCATAGTGCGCTGGGTATGCTCTGTATGCTTTGACAAAAAGTATGCAAAGGGATAGCCCAAAATCAGGCAGATTATTGTAGCTATCAGTCCGTATATTACCGATAGCAAAATGGTAGAAAAATATTCACTGATTGCCCTTATATTATCAAGGGAAAATGCACCGCTTCTATCGGTCAAAGCAAAGTACAGCACCATAACAAGGGGCGCAACAATGAACAGCAATGACCACACAAGATAGGGCTTGTCCAAAAATCGATTTGTAGCTCTACTCCTCATTCTCGTCCTCCCAATTATAGTTGGCGTCCGAGATATGGTCCATCTCGTCAGAGAAGCTGGAATAGTCACCGAACTCACCGGAATACTCGCTGCGCTTCATAATATGGATTGCGTCAGGCTCAATATACATACCTATTGTCTGGTCAACCTTAAGACCCTCCTGGGTTGTTTGAATCATCCAAATAAAGCCGTCAACATCAACCAATATCTCGAAGTGAACTCCCTTAAAGGTAATGCCGGTAATCTTGCCTGTGAGGGCGGCGTCACTTCCGGGCTCAACAATCCTGATGTCCTCCGGCCTTACAACAGCCTCAACAAATTCATTCTTTTCGAATCCTTTGTCCAGGCACTCAAATTTTGAGCCCCCAAAGGTAACCAAATAATCGTCCAGCATAATAGCATCAACAATATTTGACTCGCCGATAAAATCAGCAACAAAAGCGTTGACCGGTTCGTTATATATATCCTCCGGTGTGCCGATTTGCTGTATCTTGCCCTTGTCCATTACTACCACAATATCCGACATGGACAGAGCCTCTTCCTGGTCGTGGGTAACATAAATAAATGTAATACCCAGTTCCTGCTGAATATTCTTTAATTCTCGCTGCATATCCTTGCGCAGCTTTAGGTCCAATGCTCCCAACGGCTCGTCCAGTAGCAACACATGGGGATGGTTAGCCAAAGCGCGGGCTATGGCTACTCTCTGCTGTTGACCGCCGGACAACGAATCAATGGACCTTTTTTCAAAGCCTTTTAGGTTTACCAATCTCAGCATATCGGCAACAATTTGACGCACCTCGTCCTTTGACTTATGCTGAAGCTCCGGACCGAATGCTATATTTTCATACACATTAAGATGAGAAAAAAGAGCATAACGCTGAAAAATGGTGTTCACCTTGCGCTTGTGTGGCGGAACATCATTAATTACCTTGCCCTCAAATACTATCTCTCCCGAATCGGGCTTTACAAAGCCGGCAATAGCTCGAAGAGTTGTGGTCTTGCCACAACCGGAAGGTCCCAACAGTGTTATAAACTCTTTTTCGTTAATGTATAAATTCAAATTTTCTAATACTGTGTTATCACCGTATTTTACAGTGATATTCTTAAGGTCAATAATCTTGTTCAACTATGCACTTCCTCTTTGTAACCCGATTTACTTATTAATATAAGCATATGATAAATATATATTTTTTGTCCCCCAATGTCAATAAAAAATACAAAAAAATACAAAATCGGCAGTAGCCAAAGGACTACTGCCGAAATAATACTATTACTTTACTTTAACACTCTTAATTGAAGACCATGAGCCGTAGATTCTCTTGCCGTCCACTACCTTGTATGAGCGAACTCTTACATAATAGGTCTTGTGTCTGTACAGCTTTGACACAGTCTTGCTGACTGTGGTATTCGGAGTAACAGAAACAGCCTTTGAGCTGGACATTTTCGATTTCCTGCTGTACTGTATCTGGTATCCTGTTGCCGATGTATTCTTGGTGTACTTTACAGTAAACTTGCCCTTACCTCCTGACAGAGAGGTAATCTTTTGCTGGCCCGGACGGTACACCGACTTGGTACCCGAATAGCTGTAGTACTTTTTGCCGTTATATGTTTTGTACGCTCTGATGCGGTACTTGTTAGTACCTGTCTTTAGGGTAACGGAAGATGAGAGGGTATCCTTTGATACCGACTTTACGCTAACCCACTCACCGTCATCATACTTTTGGATTGTATAACCCTCTGCATTAGCAGCCTTGCTCCAGGTGAGAGTACATTTTGTTCCGCTGACAGCCGTTACCTTTAGTGAAGATATATCGGCGGGAGCGACTCTCTTTACTTTTGCAGAAACTGTGTAGCAGGTACCCTTAACAACAAATGACGCATATCCGTTTACAAGAGAAATACTGCTGGTCACACCTGTATCTTCATTGGTAACCAAAAGCTTCTCAGCGATGTACTGACCGGGAGTTGTTACCTTGTAGGTTAATCTGTCACCTATCTCGGCATAGCCGTCATTATTTCCTTTTAGTGTAAAGTTACCGTAATCCTCATAAATTGTAGAAATAGTATGAGTTGCCGGTACCTTGTAAACCTTTGAAGATAATCCTTCATTCAAATCAATGCCGTAATCATCATCGGAATAACTGCCGCACTCTACAGCAACGACATTGTTGCCTGCAGGCAAAACAACAAATGATGAATCACCCTTATAGCTATATCCAAATCTTTTTGCCGTATCGGTATCCGGATAGTAAACAAATGACTCTCCAAGACCGTCAAAGAATGTGCCTGTACACAGAATACCGGTTTTGCAAGCAACCACATTTGTGCCATATACATTGCAAGCTTCACCGTTGAAATATACATAGGGAACAGAATCATCGCATTTTAGTTCAACTGCGGATTTGGTCCAACCGGTACCGTTATATACTTGGATAGTAGGCATATTGCCTGTTGCACAAGAGCCGCCGATAAGAACCAGCTTGTCGCCCAACTGCACAGCTTTTGCGAATGCTACGCCGGATTTGAGGGACGAAATCTTGCTGAATGATTTTTCGTCCGTGCTAAGGCGATAGACACTCCTTGAATACTCTTCCTTGTCAATATCATAACCGCCAATGTAGTAAATTCTGCCATTATATACCGCCAAGGTGTTACCCTCTATTGTATCGGTTGGCAAATTACATAATTTTTTGAAGGAACAAGAGGGTATATTATACTTGTAGAAATAGGTATTGTAGCCGTAAATACAATCATTGTTAGAATATACAGGACAACTGAGCACCATATAGATACTATCGTTCATATACACTGCACTGTCAATGTATATATCATCCTCGTCTAAATCAATATCCTCCAAATCAAAATCGAAATCATAATCTCCGTAATAGAATTCTGAGAACTCGTCATACTCCAAAACAGAAAGCAAACCTTCATATGACAATACATATGTTTTGTTACCTGCCGGCATTGGTATTCCTGACATCGGGGACGCAATGACAGCGTCGCTGATTTGCGTAAATCCCTTTGTGCTGGTCAGTATTGCTGTCTTACTGTTTTCTCCGTAATCATTAGCCACAGTTACAGTAATTTTATGATTAAGATATTTTGAACCGGCAACCGTGATTTTGTCCTTTGCTGCATTGAGGGTATAGCTTACCTTTTGATTATTAATTTTCACTTGGGTAACATTGCTGAATTTTCCTTCAATTACAACATTTCCGCCCGAATAGATGACATTATATACAGAAGGCGGAATTCTGCTGATGTCTGTAAGGTCCAGGGTTTTTGAATTCTTTGTCTTATCAGCCAAATCGGACTGTACTCTGCCACAGTTGGAAACAACATTGATTACATCTTTAATATTAGCATCCTTGCCTAATACCTGACGAACAAGGGATATTGCGCCGGACACATATGGTGTAGCCATAGATGTGCCGCTGTAAAAATCGTACTTACCGAATTCATCAGCATTAACATCCTGTTTTGATACAGCCAGGTCATCAATCTTAAACCAGGAATTATCACTATAGGCAATAAACTCAAACAAGAGTATTCTGTCCGTGGACTTTGTGTAAATTCCGAAATCGGTCAACAGCTCTATATCATAATCAATGAATACATGTACCCAATCGTCACCCTTATCGCTCATCAAACCTGCGATACTTTCATTATCTTCAATTACTTTCGCTACTGTGGAGCTGTCTATCTTGGTGTCTGCCGGTAGGTCATACACGGAATACTCAGCGTCAAAATTATTCGACATAAAACTGATGGAATAATTCTTGCTGTCATCTGCTATTGAGTACGGAATAGCCATATAATACTTTTTTCCGGACTTATTACCTTCAGGGAATACAAATGAATACGAATTACCAGACAGACCAAAATACTGATTGTCAGCATCCGGACCGGCAACTATTCCCGACTCACCAGGAATTGATGTACTAATTGAGCCAAATTCGCCCTCTGTGAGAGCGTCATCAAAATCCTGATATGATGCACAAAGCTGTTCTCTCTGCTCAGCAGAATAAATAGTTGGGTTGAATGAGTTGTAGCTGACTGTGGACAGAATATCGCTGCCCGGAGCTGCAACATCAATCAAATCCTTGCTGTAATTTGAGTATGAAGCAATTTTTCCGCTTTCGTTTGTTGCGGCAACATTGATTTGGTAAGTGCTGCCGGCTTCTACAGGTACAGAATGTACTTCTACTTCTTCACCAAAGAAATCGGTAATAGTCTTATTAACTTCAGTAATATCCATTCCGTCGTTACCTGCAGCAACTACGGACACAGCGCCTTTTTCTCCAAGGGTATCGAAAATTTCCTTGAACATAATCAATTCGGACTCATCGCCCATTCCACCCCAGGAATTATTGACAGCAACTACATTTGTACCCAAATCAATGGCGCGTTCAATGTAGTCATAGCAAGCAAGTACATCATCGGTGAATCCGCTTCCCTCATCATCAAGCCACTTCAATGCCATAATCTTGGTATTATTGTCGCATATTCCGCTGACACCGATATTATTATTTGGCTCGGCAGCAACAATACCGGCACAATGTGAGCCGTGACCGTTATCATCCATGGGATTACTGTCGTAATTACAAAAATCGTAACCGTACTTACCTGCAAGCTTTGTGCCGTACGGATTACGCCACATAATATTCTTTAAATCAGGATGGGTATAGTCAACACCGGTATCTACTATGGCAACAACATTTTCTGTTGCAGAGCTTTCGGTTTGCTCCCAAATAGTTTCGGGATTAACATCCATGTCGGCAACGCCGCTGTTCTGGCTGTTATTTTCCAAAGCCCACTGATAGTTTGAGTAAGTATCTTGGGTTATTGATGTTGCTTTCTTTTTGTAATTAGGAAAAGCATACTCAACACTATCGTCCTGCTGAAGTGATTTGATTAACGCAGGGGTGGACAATGTGGTGGATGTAACAACGATAACATTCATTTTTTTGCCAAACTTGAATGAATTTTTATACTTAATGCTGCTGCCGTACTTCTCCTTTATAGAGGCTGCAGTATAAGCATCGCTACCGCTTTTCATCACAGCAATAGCCTCGCCCTTGGCGAAACTGCTGCCTGTATTGGTTGCGCCCATTGCAGATAACGGGCTGACGCAACCTATTACCAATACTAACGATAAGAATACACTTATCACTTTTTTGCTATGTTTTAACATAAACAACGCTCCCTTATAATTTATAATTCCATAATATCATACAATAGCAAATTGTCAACAATATCCAACAGTATTTATAATTTGTTAATATATATAATAATGCACGATTGATATTGATGTATCCGGAGTTCGTTTCTCGTCCCTGAGGCAAAAAAAATACCAAGCATTTCTGCTTTGTATATGGTGGGCCATCAGGGACTCTCCTCTCATCTATCGAAAGGTCCACCGGACCTTTCTCCCAAATATACCCAGCTAAAGCACGGTATATTTGGAGTTCGTTTCTCGTCCCTGAGGCAAAAAAAATACCAAGCATTTCTGCTTGGTATATGGTGGGCCATCAGGGACTCGAACCCCGGACCGACCGGTTATGAGCCGGTGGCTCTAACCAACTGAGCTAATGGCCCATAGCTTGCTCCGTTGTTGCCTACATATAATACCACCGAAAAGGTGTTTAGTCAAGAGTTTTTTGCCTGTTTGTTACATAAACATAATAGAAGCGGCAATAAGATACTGACCGGCATAATAAAAGAAATGATTAATAAACAAATAACCCTTGCCATCCTTGTTTCTGCCAAAGAATGTACCCGAAAGAATTGCATCGGACAAGGTGAACAAAATTGCACCGATTGCCAAAATAATGTATCTCTTTTCAAATTGAGAAAGAATAACCGCCGCAATACTCAAAATCATTGTTAATGCCAAAAATACTACGTAAAGAAAAACAATTCTTCTGTAAGCGCCAAAATGGACCTTCATTATTTTTGCAGATGCGTTATTCAGCACTGCAAAAATAACTGCAACGCCAAAGCAAATAAGCGCCTGCCACCACCGAATCTGTGTGTTATAAATAATCGCGCCGGAATAAAACAAATGGCCAATCAAAAAGAAAATAAAACCTGTTCGTAAATAAATACTCTCATGTTCTTTGTATAATCCTTTTAAATCAAGGACAAAATCTCCGCATAATCCTAAAGCACCGCCAAATATAATGAGAGAACCGTAAATATAAGCATCGCTGTTCTCTATCAGTGCAAATACTGCAGTAAGCAAATAGCAAAGGCTTGACACAGATTTAAAAATCAGGTTACTTACGCTAAAGCCTCTTGCACGCCTTAAACAAAAAACAAAAGACACAATCAGTCCCAGCGATAAGACAATATAATATGACATAATTTACCTCCTTGGAGATTATGAAACAATTATACCATATTTATACATTATTGTAAATATAATAACCAATAAATAAAGCCACTATCGAAAGATAGTGGCAAAAAAGATGTCGGCGCCGACCTATTTTCCCGGGAGGCTGCCCTCCAAGTATTTTCGGCA
>JAQXWS010000051.1 GCA_029225565.1 Eubacteriales bacterium | reverse complement strand
TCTAATCAAGGACAGCATAATTGCCGGCGGCACAAAATATGCTATCACCAACAAGCTGATGGCATGTGACGGACAGACTATAGCTGTGAACAAGGGCGAAAGGCTTGCTCTGCTTTGCGCCTCCCTGAACGGTGACAAAGACGCAACCTTTGTGGTAAACGGAAAAATGATACAAAAGCGAGTTAACGATATATACGAAAGGTATGCCGGCTGGGATCTGTATGACCTAAAGGAAACTGCATATATCAAGGGCGGCAATCTGGGATACGAATTTACCCACAGTGTTGATGATGAGGGATATACACAATTTGCAAAGGGTATGTACTTTTGGACAATAATACTGGATGGCACCACACAATTACCAAAGGACAAGGATATAGTTATTCTGTCGGCAACGGCAACCACACAGCCAACCTGCCAACTGTTGACACAATTGGAGGACAGTGTGGAGCAACGACCCTTTACCTACAAAATGAATCTAAAGGAAAAGCTGTGGTATATCCAAGGCAAAATGATATGGCACATGGGAGACAAGGACAATTATTTCTCCCACCGCAAAAACGGCAAAAATGGCAAGAGAATAGAACAAACCAAGAACAGACTGCACAACACACCAACCGGTGTAAAGGGCTAAAATTAAAGGAGTGCTGATTATGGCAAATGTAATGGATTACATAAAGAACTACGGCGACAAATCATTTTGCGATATGCCCTTTGGCGAAGGTGATAATGTGGCTTTGTGCGGAATGTACTATATGCCGCTGGACAAGGTGGTATCCGACAGCTTTGATGACGAGCCGATGCCCTATGATGAGGTAGCCGACAAGGTGTTCGAGCTGAGGGGTCGCAAGCACACGCCGGTGGGACTTGTACTGCTAAAGTACATCAGCGAGCAAATGATGGCAATGGCAGAACAAAAACGATTTGCACAAATGAAGGTTGTAGCCTGCGTCAGAGTGTACGAAAAGGAACCGGCAGTTCAGTTTGAGGCAGCCACATTTTTGCTGCCGGAGGGAACAGTTGTTGTACTGTTTAAAGGGACGGACGATACGCTGGTAGGTTGGAAAGAGGACTTTGACATACTCACAAAAAAATCCATTCCCTCCAACAGGCTGTCCACAGAATATCTGGAAAAAGTTGCGGAGCATTATGACGGAGACATAATCATCTGCGGACACTCAAAGGGTGGATTCATAGCACAGTATGCGTCACTATTCTGCAAAAAAGAAATTAGGGACCGAATCAAATGTGTGTACAACAATGACGGCCCCGGATTCTGGGACTACTCATATCTTGAGGCGGACAGCTACAAAGAAATGCTGCCCAAATACAGGCACTTTGTACCGCAATCATCCTTTATCGGTATGATGCTGGCCCACGACACGGACTACACGGTAGTAAAAAGTGACAAGATTTTGGGTCCCCTGCAGCACGACCTGATAAGCTGGCAATTTGACGGCAGCAAACTAAAAACGGTCAGTGACCTGACCTCCATGGGCAAAGTCAATGACCGAGTTATGCACCAATTGGTATCAAGCCTAACGGAAGAACAGGAGCAGGCTCTTGACAATGTGCTGGAAACAGTAATAGAGGGCACCCACCAAGAGGGTCTGCTGGATGTCAAGGACAATGTTGGCAAGTCGCTAAAGGGCGTGTCGGAAGCATGGCGCACCATAGACAAATCACAGCAGCAGGAGATAATCCGTATTCTGCGCACCGTACCCGGCATAATAACAAAAACAAGATATGAGGTCAGAAAAGAAAAAGCCACCCGGCTACACGATGACCTGGTGGAAAAGCTGAAAGAACTGAATGTAATGTTTTAATTAAAGGGCATAGTTCGAGAAATGGGTTATATACTATTTAGCGTGGTTCAACCCACTTTATGGACAGTCTGGGGCAGACGATTTTTGTCTGCCCCTTAATTATTTAGAAAATATGGAAGTTAACAACCAATCCTGCAAATACAATGGATACCATTGACAGCAATTTTATGAGAATATTGATAGACGGGCCTGATGTATCCTTGAACGGGTCGCCTACCGTATCGCCGATAACAGCCGCCTTGTGGGCATCTCTGCCCTTACCGCCGTAATTACCACTCTCGATATACTTCTTTGCATTATCCCAGGCGCCGCCGGCATTAGCCATATATATTGCCATCAAAAAGCCTGTGGTGGTAGCGCCTGCCAGCATACCGATAACTCCGTTGAATCCCAGTACAATACCGGTGACAATAGGAGTTACAATAGCAAGAATTGTGGGCAGTATCATTTCCTTCAGGCTGGCTCTGGTACAAATATCCACACAGGACGCATAATCGGGATCACCCTCGCCGGTCATAATACCCTTGATTTCCTTAAACTGGCGTCTTACCTCAACAACAATGCTCTGTGCTGCCCTGCCCACAGAATTCATAGTGAGTGCGGCAAATACAAACGGCAGACACGCACCGATGAACAATCCGATAAGCACTACCGGATTCATAATGCTGTCATTGATATCGGTGTCGGTAACGCCAAGAGTCTTAATCTTGGATATATACGACGCAATCAGAGCAAGGGCTGTCAACGCAGCAGAGCCGATTGCAAAGCCCTTTCCTGTAGCGGCGGTGGTATTACCGAGGGAATCAAGCGCGTCGGTTCTGTTGCGCACCTCAGGGTCAAGACCCGCCATCTCTGCTATACCGCCTGCATTATCGGCAATGGGGCCGTAAGCATCGGTAGCAAGAGTGATGCCAAGAGTTGACAGCATACCTACTGCAGCAAGAGCAATGCCGTACAGACCCATATTCCCGTCGCTAAAGCCGCCGGAAGCGCCGAAAGCTATGAGAATAGCAACTGCTACAATCAACACCGGCAAAGCTGTGGACATCATACCCAGTCCTATACCGCCAATCATAATTGTGGCAGAGCCGGTAACAGATTTAGCAGCCAGACCCTTGGTGGGCTTGTAGTTGTCCGAAGTAAAGTATTCTGTAAAAAAGCCAATCAGCACACCGGCAACCAGTCCCGATATGATAGCAAAATAAAAGCCAAGGTGCTCCTTACCGAATACAAGCAATACCAGTGGCAACGCAGCAACGGCAATCAGCACGGCAGAAGTATTTGTGCCGCGGCGAAGAGCCTTGAGCAATGTTGCCTGCTCGGTGCTCTCCCCTGTCTTAACAAGGAATGAGCCGATAATGGATGTGATAACACCGATAGCCGCCATAGCCATGGGAATAGCCATAGCCTTGAAATTGCCAAATGCAACAACACCCAGCGCACAGGCAGAAATTATTGAACTGACATAGGACTCATAAAGGTCGGCACCCATACCTGCAACATCGCCAACATTGTCGCCCACATTGTCGGCAATAACAGCCGGGTTGCGTGGGTCATCCTCGGGAATATCCGCCTCCACCTTTCCTACAAGGTCGGCACCAACATCGGCAGCCTTTGTGTAAATACCGCCGCCTACACGGGCAAACAGGGCCATGGACGATGCGCCCATACCGAATGTGAGCATTGTGTTGGTAATAGTTGAGGCATCCAGATTAAAGCCCAGCTTCAGAATAAAATACCAAATACTAATATCCAACAGGCCAAGGCCAACCACGGTAAAGCCCATAACAGAGCCTGCAGAAAAAGCAATCTTGAGTCCGTTATTCAGGCCGGTACGACAAGCGTTTGCAGTACGGGCATTGGCTTTGGTAGCAATATTCATACCGATATAACCGGACAAACCGCTAAAGAATCCACCGGTAATGAATGCAAAAGGCACAAACCAGGTCAGAAGGCCAAGAGCAGCCATAATACCAAGCAACACAAACATACCGCCAAAAAAGATTATCAGTATCTTGTACTGTCTCTTTAGGTAGGCTGTTGCACCGGAGCGAATTGAGGCACTGATTTTTTTCATCAAATCGGTACCCTCATCTTGCTTAAGCACGCCCTTAGCCTTTATGAACGCAAACAAAAGCGCCAGTATTGAGCCGATAAGAGTAGCTAAAGCCAAATAGTTTTCCATCAATATCACCTCTAAAAAAATCTACGCCTCTATGATATACGATTTTGTGAATATAATCAATAAAAAATTGCATAAAAAAGAGAATTGATAACCAATTCTCTTTTCAGACTGTCGATAAAGTGGCTTGAACCACGCCAAATAATGTATAATATGTAACCGATTTCTGCCTCTCTTGTGTAAAGAAAGGTGGGTGCGATTTATCGCACTCG
>JAQXWS010000050.1 GCA_029225565.1 Eubacteriales bacterium | reverse complement strand
TAATTATTTATTTTCCCCTCTCGTGCTTTATGATAGCAACTAATCGGTCTGCCGAATCGGGGAATTTTTCCTGCCAGCCGAGATTATCCATTTTGCTTATTGCCAAATTATAGACATTGTGCTTTTTTGCACCTTTTATGGTAATTTAATTGTATCACAAATTTGTATACTTGTAAACATATCCCGTCAACGATGTATTCGAGTTCTGCTCGTTTTTGTAACGGAGATTTCCAACCTAAAACTGACATAGGTATGTTGTTTGAACGTTTGAGATATTGTTTCATTTGGACAATCAAATCATCGTAAGAGTAAAAGCTCAAATAATTGTAAAATCTTTCTTGGTCATTTCTGTGGCTTCTTTCAACCTTTCCGTTATGCCAAGGTGTTCTTGGTCTGATAAGCTTGTGGTTGATATGTAATTCGTTGCAAAACAAATCAAATGGATGAAGTTTATCTGTTTTCTTTCCGTAAGTGAATTCAAAACCGTTATCTGTTTGTATCGTATCAGGAGCATAGTGAAAATAGATGATAGCTCTCTTAACAAAATCAATTGTTGAGTAACTGCTTTGTTCAAGATAAGGATAAATGAATCTTTCTCTTGATGCTTCTTCAAGCATTGTGTATTGATAGAATTTCTGTCCGTCTTTACCGGTATAGCAGGATTGAGGAACATATTTAACATCAAACTGCCATTTGATTCCTAATTCTGTCGGGGTGTTGTATTTACCATTATGTTTTGATTTTTTCTTTGTTGATTCAACCTTTTTATGATAACCGAGTTTAACAAATATTCTGTAAAGAGAGCCTATGTGTCTTGTGTAACCTTTTTCAGTTCGCAATTTACCATACAACTCACAAATAGATATATTAGGGTTACGCCTGTGATAATCTTTTATCCACTTGATTTCTTCATCGGTATGAGCATTTGGGTGTTTTGAAATCGGTCTGTGAGACTTATCGGTTAGTGATTCGACTGTTCCATCGTATTTCCTGTTCCAACGCATTAATGATGATTTTGATATGTGATACTTTCGACATACAAAATCTATGTCTTTTGTTTGTCGGTACAATTTCACAGCGTACACTCTTGTTGTTATTTGGTGTGGACAATATCTCTTGTTTTGTGTTATACTATTTATGGCGATTGAGTCCTTTCTAGATAGCGTGGGTTTGTTGTTATTCTTATTCTATCTTTTCTCAATCGCTTTTTCTATATCTTTTTCTTTTTTGGTGTCACATCTATTGTAACGCTACAAGCTTCGGCTGTTCTCTTTTTATTATTCCTTGAATTCGTTTATACAATATGATATAATTTTTGTAATTAATTTTGTGATGAATGGATGTAATTATGAGTATCAGTAAGTTTTTTAATAAGTACAAAATGGTTATCAAATATTTTATTTGTTCTATTTTTAGTTCAATAATTGATGTTGCTTTGCTATACATATTAAAAAATGTTTTTGATGATATTGTTATTGCAAACACAATTTCAATATTGTTTAGTTCAATTTTTCACTATTGCGTTACAACAAAATTTGTTTTTGATGTAAAGTACAATGCTTATAGCATTATAATTTATATAGTTACTTTTTTTATCGGATTAGGTATTCAAGACTTTGTGATTTGGTTATCATATAATCATTTGCTTGTTAAGTGTATTAGTAACGAGCGTTTGCTGATTCTTATTAGTAAAGGATTATCGCTGGGTGCTTCATTTTTTATTACATACGGTTTGAGAAAGGTATTAAATATGCTGGTTAAGAAAGGGACAGAAAATGAAGAAAAATAGTAGGCGCGTATTGATAATTGATGGCGTTGTATATGTATTATTGGCATTCATTGTCACATCATTTTTTTATAGCGTTAGTCCCAATGGATATAATACCCAGGGATTTGACCAATCATGTTTTTACACAATAGGAAGAGGCATTCTCAACGGTGCTGTTCCTTATGTTGATTTTTATGATAACAAAGGTCCGTTAATGTACCTACTGTTTGCGGGTATTGCTTTGTTTGATAATTATAAAATCTCTGTGTTTGCGGCACAGATGATAATTAATCTTATTTCCATAGTAATCCTAAGTGCTTTTTTGAAGGAGAGCGATTCAGGCAAAAACAGGTTTGCTGTCATTATATTTTTCTTTGTATATTACATATTTGTTTCATCTGAACCGGGATTATATACCGAGGATATTGTAGTTCCGTTTTTGATATTATCATATCTGTTTACATACAAGGTTGCAGAGCGATACGGCAAGGAAAAATGCTTTGTGCCAAAATACAGCTATGTTGTCAGTATTGCCTTTTGGATTGTGCTGTTGATTAGAGTCAATAATGCAATGATTATTGCAGGACTGTTGTTTGTGATAGGCATAATGCTGTTGGCAAACAGGGACCTAAAAAGCTTTTTTTCTTTGATTACTTCATTTATGATTATAGGGCTGATTCTGTGTTTGCCTGTGATTCTGTGGCTGGCAAAGAAGAATGCGCTGTATGATTGCCTGTACGAAAGCTTTTTGATTAATTTTGAATACTCAAACGGACTCGAAACCATACCAAAGAAAACGCTGTTTTTTGGATTTAACAGTATATTTTGCTTTTGCTTTTGGGGAATGTTAGTGTTGGGAATTTTCGGGCTGATTCTGTATTTTGCAAAAGCGAAAACAGATGCCGAAAAATGGTTTTCCTTCGCTATGTTGGTAGCATTGGTGTTTTCTGTCATTGCTATTTCTACCATAAATTATTCATACTATCATTATCTTACCACAATGATTGTTTCGTCATTTATTCCGTTTATGATGAATTTATCCAAGCTGCTGGGAGAGGACACAAAAGCAAACAAAATAATACGGACCGGCTTTTTAGTTTTAATGATTTTGGCTTTAGTGGGGCTGACCGCAAAGGATTGCCGTGAAAATACAATTTCAGCCGGCAATAACAATGCCGTTATTTCTCGCTATCAAATTATTGATTCTGTTGAGGACAAGGTGTTTTACGAAATCGGAGATATGATTCCCGATGATGACAGGGATTCGGTGTTTATGATAGACGGGAACCCAAAGTTTTATGCACTCAACAAAATACAACCTTGCAAAAGAATTTTAGTATGCAGGAACCTGTTTACTTATGTAAATGAGGATTTGCATGAGGAATATATTTCGTACTTTACCGAGGATGAGCCAAAGTGGCTTGTGGTCAGAAACGGGATAGATAACATCGAGGATGTCGAGTTGGCGAATATTTTGGATAAAAAGTACAAGCTGCTCTATCAGTCCCAAAGCTTTAGTCAAGATTTTTACTGCCTGTATGTTATCAGCTGATTAACCGTAAAAGTAAGCAAAAAAAGATGGTAAACACAATGTGCTTACCATCTTTTTACTTATAGCATTTTTATACCTGCAGGCAGTCTTTTATGTTGATTTGGTTGGAATATACTGTTCTAACAGTGTTGTCATCGTCAAGATATGTCACATATCCTCTGACTGCAAAGTTATATCTTGATGTAAAGTTGTCCAAATTGAGTATATATATTCCGTTACTTGAGGTAGAGTTGAATCTTGATACTATCTCCTCATTGCTTAATATCAAATTGTACTCAACAGGGTCAAAGCAAGCCGGCAAGCCATAACGGTAGGCAATGCCGATGTCCTTTACCTCACAGCCGTCGGGCAGGCCCAATGCCATTACAAAAGAGCCTCTGTTATTCAGGCTGTCAAGACTAAAGGTCAGATTAGCCACCGGTGTGTTACCGTCCGGTTGGGGTACAGTAAGTGCGGATGAATTGTCCGTGCCGTAAACCGGGTAAACATCAACATTCATACCAAAGCTCAAATTCATGAGAGCAAGGTTTTCGTCAATGTCCCAACGGCCGTCTGTACGGCCGAGGCTGTAGGGTACCTCCGGCATTTCTATATCCAGAGTTGTCATATTCAGCCATTGGCGTTGGGGTTTGTTGATTCTGCAACATTCCTGTCCGCTGAGGTTGTAAAATGTCAGAGTGGAGGATTGTGTTTCCACAAATCTTGCTTCAAAATCCACATTTGACGAGATAACAAAGGAGTATGTTGCGTCTGTTGAGAATACTCGCTTTGTGTTGGTGTCATACCATCCGTCAAAGCGGTAGCCGTCGTTGGGTGTTGCGGTCAGTGTGACCGTTGTTCCGTAAGGCAGACTGGCAGTACTGCCGGCTACGATGTTTTGGTTGGCGCTGATGCTGCCGTTTTCGCCGTTAACGGAAAAATCAAGATACGCCACAAGATTGTTAATAGCAGTCATAATTTCCGTAACGGCCGCGTCGATAGAATCTTGGGACAGCTGTCCTTCCTGAGCGTCGGCAAACCTGTCGCAGATAGCCATAAGCGTTTCGTAGCTGTCGGCAGAAAAAGCTGACCTGTCATATTTTTTTGCAAAGTTCATTGCCGCTGTCAAGGTGCTCATATCCGAGGCATATCCGACTGAGTCAACCTCTTCGTAATAGCCGCAATTACAGTAGTGCATTGTGCCGCCCTTTTGGTTAGGGGTTGCCTCAAGCACCTTGTCGTAAAAAGTGTGCGGCAGTGCGGTATATGTGGCGTAGTACTTGTTGTTGGCTAATGACAATCCCGTAGCATTTGTCCAGTTGCTGAACATATAGTGTGCGTCCTTGTCGGGCTCTTTTTCCGGATAGCCCTGGCTGTATGCAGGCATACTGCCGGCATAGGCATAATTTGTTTCCAGCACAGTGCCGTCATCGTCAATAAACTGATACTCTATTTTTGGTATGGTTATCATTACCGTTTTTTCGTTGCCGGAGTTTATGCTGACTCCGTTGCCGGTGTAATTAGCCGTCACATACAGCACCAGTGTATCAACATAAGTGGGCTTGTTGTCACCGGCAAGGTAGTTGACGGTGAGGGTGTTGCCGTCCATGGATATGCCCTTGTAGTTACCACTCAGGGTGTAGGAGGTGATATTCCTGTCCCACACGGTGCCGTACTGGTCGCATACATAGGCAGAAAAGCTTTTTGTAATATCAGTCTCGCCCTGTTTTGGCACGGTCATATTCACTATATCCGTGTTATCAAAATGGACATAGGTGGGCTTTGGTATATATTCGCCGGGGACTGTATATATGTCGGTGCTGTCCGTGTCGGTGCTTTTGCTGCAGGTTCCTGTCAGCAGATGGAAGTCCGGATTTTTTGCACTTGTGGATACATACAATTTGTGGGTTATTGTCAGCTGATTGCCCGACGGATAGGCGTAGGAGAACACCAGTCTGGTTGGGAATCCGTTGATTACACCGGAAAAATCCCAGTTACCCAGATAGCATACATATTGCAGACCGTTAGTTTCGCCGCTGTCACTTCGGTACAGCAGTACGGAGCTTTCCGTACCGGAGCCTCTGTTGGATTTGTAGTACAACCTCAGCGACACACCGCTAAAGGACTTGACCATAGAAGAGGTGTGTACATTGACTCTGTAGTAGTACTGCCCCTCGGCTTCATTCGCCTGGGTTTTAGATACCAGGTCGTTGCATTGGAACACCTTTTTTGCCAGTCCCTCGGCAATGTAGTCAAAGATAACTATGCCGTAGCATTTGTTGTTTACCGATTCATACAGATAGAATGCGTCGTTCATATTGTTGGAGCAATTCACTACTCCGCTGATGCCTGCGCCGGTGGTGGACAAAAAGTTCATAAACCATTTGCCGGCAGGCTTTTCCTTGTCAAGCATGGGCTTTACGGCATTACTCCATTTTACGGCTGTGCCCATATTGTATCTGTCCTGTACCTCCAGACCGGAGTTTACCTCTACGCTGCCTCCGTCACTTCCCTGGTCGCCCCAAGTAAGCTGTAGTCCTGTTCCCATCTGGCTGATTCTGCTGGCAAGAACAATCTTTGAGCGTGCGTTCTTTAGTTGTGGGGTGGAGGTGCTGAGATACCACTTGCTGTAATTGTCGTATATCAATGTCCATATTGCATCCGCCAACGCCTGCGCGTTGTTGCCGGCATCCTCCTTGACGCTCATAATTATTGTTTCGGTTGGGTTGGCATTAAGAAAGGCATAGCAATCATTCAGCACCTCGTATAAAGTAAGCTTGCCGTTGTTTCCGTTCCAGCAATCAACGCTGGAGTGAACAACACGAATATTCCCCTTGCAGGCAGTATCGTATGCAAGGCGCATATCCAGGTATCTTACACCTATATTCAGCTGTTCGGCAATGCTGAGACTTTGGCATTTTGCCCATGTGGTCGATATATTATCCACTATTCTTGTACCGCTGTCGTGAGTACCCGGAATAGAAATATCCGACAGATATGTATCGTCCTTGATACCACTCATCCAGTTCACACCGGTCAGGCTTGACCCAAGTGTGGAGTTGGTGGTATATGCCAATCCTTGGAACGGACTTATCATTATTGATATACAAAAGATTGCGGCTAACACCGCAGACAAACGATTTTTCAATTTTTTTGTCTCCTTTCCCATTATTACATTATTACAAATATTATAAACTAATATGTTTTTTTCGTCAATTAGTTACATTACACAAAAAACGGCGTATATTATTTACATAGCAGGACGGCTATTTTCTTTACTTTGGTTGGGCATGCTGCTATAATATGAGTAGAGGTGATATTATGGAGAATAATGTCGTAATAGATACCGAATGTGGCAAAATTAGAGGTCTGTCTTTTGATTACCATAATGAATTCAGGGGCATAAAATATGCAACTTCCCGCCGCTGGGAATACTCTCGGCAGGTTACAAGCTGGGAGGGTATATATGATGCCACCCGGTTTGGTGCGTGCTCATTCCAACGCCGCAGCTTTGAAGATGATGCAAAGTGCAATCCCTTTTTTCACAAGGAATTCAGGCTGGGTATGACCTTTGAGTACAGCGAGGATTGCCTGTTTTTGAATATTTGGGCGCCAAAGAATGCAGAGAATTGTCCCGTGCTGATTTATATTCACGGAGGGTCCTTTACCGGCGGCAGCGCAGATGAGGGGCATATCAGCGGAGCCGAGTATGCAAAAAACGGCGTGGTTTTTGTCGCAATGAATTACCGTCTGGGACCTTTTGGATTTTGTTCCCATCCCGACCTTAGGGACAGGGACGGTGCTTGCGGAAACTACGGCCTCTATGACCAGTATGTGGCTATCAAGTGGGTTAGGGACAACATTTCGCATTTTGGCGGCGACAGTAAAAAGATTACATTAATCGGCCAAAGCGCCGGTGCCATGAGCGTTGATATTCAGTTGTCCAATCCCATGTGTCGGGGCTGGTTTTCCGGCGCGGTGATGATGAGTGGCGCAGCAATTCAGCGCTCGGTGGTGAAGCCCCTGCCGGCAGAAAAAACTGTGGATTTTTGGCAGCAGGTAATGAGAGTGGCAGGAGTAAAAAATATCGAGGAGCTTCGCCGTGTGGATGCCAAAACGCTGTATTATGCCTGGTTTGGAGAGTATTCAAAGGAGTTTATGAACATTCTGTACTCCTTGCCTACGGTGGATGGCAGAATTATCAAGGATAACAATTTTAATATGACCACCATCCCGGATATCCCCTATGTAGTGGGGGTTACAACTGCCGATATGGCGCCTGTGGCGCTGGAAATTTTGGCACAGCGCTATGCTGTCAGGTGCAAGGGGCACAAGAATCCTTGCTATATCTACAATTTTGACAGGCAATTGCCCGGTGATGATGTAGGTGCCTGGCATAGCAGCGATTTGCCCTACGCATTTGCCACATTGCTTAAGGGGTGGAGACCTTACGAGAATGTGGATTACGAAATATCCAACCAGATGCTTAAGAGTCTGGTTGCCTTTTGCGCCAGCGGCGACCCTAACTGTAACGCCATACCCTCAATATGGCGTGACGGAGCAAAACGCCCCATGCGTTTTTGCGAGAACACGCGGTCCATGCATTGGCCCACTCCAAAATTGCTGAAAAACACTATATTCAACAAAGGACCGATTTAGGAATACTACTATGGATAATACAAAAACAATACAAGAACAAAACACCAATCCCAACAAAATAGGCTTTAAGGAAGCATTTGGTTATATGCTGGGCGATGCAGGCAATCTTTTTGTGCTTACTTATGTATCGTCATTTCTTAAGGTGTTCTATACCGATGTGCTCAAGATACTGCCTGCCAGAGTTGCCAGATTGTTTTTATTTACCAGATTGTGGGATGCAATCAACGACCCTATGTGGGGCGCGATAGTGGCACGCCGACCCCCAAGCAAGGACGGGAAGTACCGCTGTTACCTAAAGTGGATTGCCATACCATTGGCGGTGTCCGAGCTGATATGCTTTTTGAATATTCGCAGTATCACAAAGAACGAACTGTTGATTATGATATTCGCTTACATAACATACATAGCCTTTGGTATGTTATATACGGGCATGAATGTTCCCTTCGGCTCTCTTGCCTCCGTGATTACAGACGACCCCGACGGCAGAACGCTGCTGTCCACCTTTAGGTCAATTGGCGGCGGTATAGGCGGCGCAGCGCCGTTGCTGATTGCTCCGTTCATTATTTACACAAAGATGGATGACGGTAACGGAGGCACCTATAATGTGGCAAATGACAGGGGCATGATGCTTTTTGCCGTAGCTATGGCTGTCTGCTCCGTGGTGTTTTATCTCGCTTGTTACAATACAACCAGCGAGCGTATTGTTTCCGATGTTAACCCCAAGTTCAACTTAAAGGACACTTATGTATCCATGATAAAGAGCCGTCCCTTTGTTGTTCTGGCATTGACGGGTGTTCTCATCAGCGGTGAGCTGCAGTTTGCGTCGCTGAATCAGTACCTATATAAGAATTACTTTTGTAACACAAATTTGTCCGTATTCGGCACTATTGCTCAGTATTTGCCCATGGCTTTGATGATTCCGTTGATTCCCAAGCTGTCAAAGAAGTACGGCAAAAAAGAAATATGCGGATTCGGTTCATTCTTTTCTGCCATGGCCGCTGTTTTGATTTATGTGCTGAAGCCTGACAGGGACCAGCCATGGCTGTTTATCGGGTTGCTGTTTGTTATCGGATTCGGCTATTCCTTTGTGTCCATTACAAACTGGGCTGTTGTTGCCGATGTAATCGACTATCAGGAGTACAAAACCGGAGTAAAAAGTGAGAGCGCCATATACGCAGTATATACTTTTTGTCGCAAGGTGGGCCAGACCATTGCCGACTTTGGAGGACTGACCTTGCTGGGCAAGATAGGATATGATTCGGCAGTTATGGCCAATGCAGGCTATGTCGAGGGCGTCAGCGAAGGCATACTCAAGGTGTGTACCCTGATACCGGCCATTGTATATACATTGATATTCCTGCTGTACAAGTTTGCATATCCATTGACTAAAGAGAGGCTGGAGCCTGTATATAATTATGTAAGAGAAAATAACAGAATCAAGGAAGAAGAAATAGAAGCAGAAAAAGAAGCTGCTGTCGAAAAATAAGCTATGAATATTTATAACACAAAAGGAACAAAAAAATATACAATTCCACAGCTGATTATCCGAGGAATTTTGGCGTTGGTGTTTGCACCGTTTACGCTGTTGCTCCTGGGTCAAATTCGCAGATTAAGGAGATACTGCAAGGCAAAGACATATACTGTAACCCAATTGCCGCAGGAATATAAGGACAGAACAAATCTGATAGCTCACAGAGGCTTCAGGGCGGTGGCTCCGGAGAATACATTGCCGGCCTTTGAGGCTGCCGGTGAGGCAGGCTTTTGGGGCGCCGAAAACGATATTCACAGAACAAAGGACGGCGTGTGGGTAGTGCACCACGACTGCTATACCTTTAGGATGATGAATAAGAGCAGACATATAGAGAACACAAAATTCATCACCCTGCAATCATTCTGTTATGACAACGGCTCTAATATTCGGGATTATCCGTGTTTGGGAATCGCCACATTGGAGGAGTATCTTCAGGTGTGCGCTCGGTACGGAATGAAGGCTTTTATAGAACTTAAGGGCAAGAGGAATACACAGTATTATGGAGAGATTGTTGATATGGTTAGCAAGTATGGAGTGGATGCTACATATATCTCCTTTGAGCAAATTGCCATTACAACCATGCGCCGGCTGACGGACGCGCCTTTATTCTATATTGTTTACAAGATTACCCAGGAGGCTGTTGATTTTGCCGGCAGCGTGGAGAATTGCGGTATTGATTTTGACGGAGACGACAGGGACAATCAATCCCAACAGATGGTGGATATGATACATAATGCCGGCTTGGATACTGCAATTTGGGCTGTGGATGATGTTGAACTGGTAAAAAAATATGTCGATTGGGGAGTAAAAAACATTACAACCAACCAAATAGTGTATTGATGATTCAACAGGGACCGGGTGGGTCCCTGTTTCAGACTGTCGATAAAGTGGGCTGAACCACGCCAAATAATATAATATGCAACCGATTTCTGCCTCTCTTGAGTAAAGAAAGGTGGGTGCGATTTATCGCACTCG
>JAQXWS010000049.1 GCA_029225565.1 Eubacteriales bacterium | reverse complement strand
ATCGCCAAGGACGGCCAATGGTATCTGTTCAATGACCGCATCAATATGCTCAACGACCACACCTGGACCCAAAGCAACAGCCTAAAAAAAGCATATATCGCTCCTGACCCTGCCATCGGAGGCATTGTGGTTGAGGACGGCAGGGTCATTAAGCTGGATGTTGTGTTCCCCATCCTGCACGGCAAAAACGGAGAGGACGGCACAATCCAGGGTCTGCTGCAGCTGGCACAAATCCCCTATGTGGGCTGTGACGCCACATCCTCCGGCGCATGTATGGACAAATCCATTACCAACGCCGTTGCCGACGCATTCGGCATAGACCAGGCAGGCTGGTGCGCATTTACCGACTACGAGTACCACAGGGATACCGACGCCTGCATCAAGTTGGCAGAAGAAAAGCTGGGCTACCCGATTTTTGTAAAGCCTGCCAACGCCGGCTCCAGCGTAGGTATATCCAAGGCTCACAACCGACAGGAGCTGCAGCAAGGAATGGAAATCGCATTCAAGGAAGACCGAAAGGCCGTGCTTGAGGAATTTATCGACGGATTTGAGGTTGAGTGCGCTGTAATGGGCAACGACCGACCCATCGCCACCGATGTGGGCCAAATTCTTGCGGCGGCAGAATTTTACGACTTTGACGCAAAATACAACAACCCCCAATCACAGACCTGCATACCTGCACATATCAGCGAGGAAAAGCGTCAGCAGGTGCGCCAAGCCGCAATCAAGGCATACAAGGCGCTGGGCTGTCAGGGTATGAGCCGTTGCGACTTTTTTGTTACCAAGGGTGACGAAAGAATCCTACTTAACGAAATCAACACAATCCCCGGCCAGACCCCAATCAGTATGTACCCAAAGCTGTTTGAGGCTGCCGGTGTGCCCTATCCGGAGCTGATAGACAAACTGATTGACTACGCTCTGGAGCGAGGCGGAATAATATAATATAGGGAACAGATATGACAAAGGATGTACTGATTACCATTGTGGGCAAACAAAAATATGACGCCGACAATGATAAAGTAGAAATGACCACGGTAGGCACTATAGAAGAAGATGACCTCTGCTACACAATAAAATATAACGAGGAGCAGGAGCCTCCCCGCAATCCCATCAAGGCTACCCTCACAATCCAAAAGGACGCCAACACAGTACAGATGGCAAAATCCGGCGCATACAGCTCTCTGCTGATTGTGGAGCGCTCCAAGCGCAATCTGTGCAACTACGGCACGGAGTTCGGCGACATACTGATGGGAATCTACGGCAGAGAAATAGATGTTGACTGCCATGACAATGAGGGCCGAATCCTGTTTAGCTACGATATAGATATTAACAGCGCCCTCACATCACAAAACGAAGTAACCGTAACCTACAAAATCAATCGGTAAACGGAGAACAGTGTAAAAATCACACAACCTATTGTATTGCCCTCAAAATTTGCCGGTGGCATAATTTTGAGATGGCTAAATTTCCATTATACGCCTTATTCGGCTACAATAAGGCGTTAGGAATTTTTAATAATACTACTTGTAGCCGGAAAGACTATGGGAATTAATATGTCACTGATAGTAAAACAAACGGAAGAAATACTAAAATCAAAAATCATTGACGCCATTGCTGCGGCTACCGCATCGGGAGAACTGCCTCAGGCGGAAATGCCTGCATTCATTATCGAAAAGCCCGCCGACAAAAAGAACGGCGACTTTTCCTCCAACATTGCCATGGCAGGAGCGCGGACATATCGCAAAGCCCCCGCAATGATTGCGCAGGCAATTGTATCCAATCTTGATTTTGAGGGCACACTAATAGACAGAGCAGAGATTGCGGGTCCGGGATTCATCAACTTTTACCTGTCCGACAGGTATTACAGCGAGATAGTAAAGGACGCCGTCACCAAGGGCGACGACTACGGCAAATCCGACTACGGCACCGGCAAAAAAATGCTGGTAGAATTTGTATCGGCTAACCCCACGGGCCCAATGCACATCGGCAACGCAAGAGGCGGCGCAATCGGTGATTGCCTGGCTTCCGTGCTGGAGGCTGCCGGATATGAGGTATGGCGCGAGTTCTATGTCAACGATGCCGGCAACCAAATCGAAAAATTTGCAACCTCGCTGGAGGTTAGATACCTGCAGGAATGCGGCAAGGACGCAGAAATGCCGGAGGACGCATATCACGGCGCCGATATTACCCAACACGCAAGGGAGTTTTTTGCCGAGAACGGTGACAAGTTTGCCGATACCGACAGCAAGGAGCGCAGGGACGCGCTGGTTGCCTTTGCTCTGCCAAAGAATATTGACGGTCTTGAGCGTGACCTAAAGAAATACAGAATCACCTACGACAACTGGTTTAGGGAGTCAACTCTCCACAACGACGGCTCCGTACAGTGGATTATCAACACCCTAAAGGAAAAGGGAGTCACCTATGAGCAGGAGGGCGCTCTGTGGTTTAAGGCAAGCGAATTCGGCAACGACAAGGACATTGTGCTGATTCGCGCCAACGGCTTGCCCACCTATATTGTGCCGGATATTGCATACCACTACAACAAGCTGGTAAAGCGCGGATATGACAAGGCAATCGATGTGCTGGGCGCCGACCACCACGGCTATATCCCCCGTATGAAGGCGGCATTGACTGCACTGGGCATCGACGCCGACAGGCTTGACCCGGTAATTATGCAGATGGTAAGGCTGGTGCGTGACGGCGACACCATCAAGCTGTCCAAACGCAGCGGCAAGGCTATCACTCTGAACACTCTACTGGAGGAAGTGCCAATCGACGCTGCAAGATTTTTCTTTAATCTTCGGGAGCCTAACAGCCATTTTGACTTCGACCTGGAGCTGGCGGCTAAGCAAAGCAACGAGAACCCGGTGTACTATGTGCAGTATGCACACGCAAGAATATGCTCCATATTGCGCAAGGCACAGGAGCAGGGTGTGGAGATGCGTACTCCCACCATGGAGGAGCTGGACAGACTGTCCTCTCCGGAGGAGAGAGAGCTAATCAGCCATCTGGCAGCCCTAACCGACGAAATTATATCTGCCGCAAAGCAGTACGACCCTGCAAAGATTACTCACTATGTTATCGACCTTGCCACTCTGTTCCACAAATTCTACAACGCACAGAGAGTAGTGATTGACGATATAGGCTTGATGCAGGCAAGGCTGTACCTATGCACAGCAGTAAAGAGCACCATCAAAAGCATACTGACCATGCTCAAGATTGATGCCCCGGACTCAATGTAACCAACACAAGGACAGGAGATTTCTGCCAATGAATTTATCTGCAAGTACACTACGCAAAATCGGCAGGATTTTGATAAAATATGTGTATAAAGACCCAAAAAAGAATATTCCCAAGCTGCTGAAGGTAGCCAAAAGAGCAGTTGGCAGCCAATTCCCTACCGACTGGGAGGCGCTGGAGGATGTGGTTCATAACGAGAACAACATCTGGCACGACTATTTGTTCAACGCGCTGGAAAATATCGACCGTGAGCTGGCCACAAAAATGATACTGACCTTTGCCATTGATGTGGGGCTCTATGGCACAAAAACAATCCGTGCCAACCGAGATAAGCTGAAATGCAATATCCCGTGGATTATCCTGTTTGACCCCACATCAGCCTGCAACCTAAAGTGTAAGGGCTGCTGGGCGTCAGAATACGGCCATACATCTAATCTGACTCTGGACGAAATGCGCAAGATAGTAACCGAGGCCAACCAGCTGGGCACAAAATTCTTTATGCTGACCGGCGGCGAGCCGCTGGTACGCAAAAAGGACATTCTGACCCTGTGCAGGGAGCACAGAGATTGCCTGTTCCTAATCTACACAAACGGCACGCTGATTGATGACAAATTTTGTGAGGACATCAAGGAGGCCGGCAACATCGCTCTGGCTCTGTCCATCGAGGGCACGGAGGAAACCACGGACCTGCGCCGCGGCGAGGGCGTATATAACCAAGTTAAAGAGGCAATGGCTCTGCTACGCAAGCACAAGTGCATCTTCGGAGCGTCGGTATGCTACACCAGCGCCAACTGCGAGGCGGTGGTATCCGACCAATTCTACGATATGCTGATTAATGAGGGCGCAATGTACGCGTTGTACTTCCACTACATGCCCATAGGCTCCGACTCCGACACCGACCTGCTGCTGTCACCGGAGCAGAGAGAGCTTGTGTATCGCAGAATCAGAGGCAACCGCAACAAGAATACCGGCAAGCCGATATTCGTAATGGACTTCCAAAATGACGGCGAGTTCGTGGGCGGATGCATTGCCGGCGGACGCAACTACTTTCACATCAACAGCGAGGGTGACGCGGAGCCATGTGTATTCATTCACTACAGCGACTCCAACATCAGGGAAAAGAGCATACTGGAGTGTCTGAGGTCGCCGCTGTTCTACCAATACTACAAGGGACAGCCCTTTAATGACAATATGCTTCGCCCCTGCCCAATGCTGGAAAATCCGGAAAAGCTGCGCCAAATCATCAATACTACCGGCGCAAAATCCACCAACCTCAATCATAAGGAAACTGCCGACCAATTATGCTCAAAATGTGATGCATACGCTGCGGCTTGGGCGCCAAAGGCAAAGGCAATATGGGAGGAACAGGCCAGATTCAAGCCATACACCCAGTACTACCGTGATACCGAGGAAGCAAAAGCAGAAAACAAATAATAATAAGAGTAGGCAAATGCCTACTCTTCAGCGTGTAGAAATTTATAATTTGACTTTTTCTACACGCTGATACACATTGAGGCATTTCTCAATGTGTCTTTTGCTTATTATATTGTAATTATTTCCCAAAGGGAACGACCTTTATGTCATTTTCTGCAAAGGCTTTGTTCAGGGCCTTTACAAAATCCAGCGCCTTTTCGCCGTCACCGTGGACGCAAACGCTATCCGCCCTGACAGCAATATCCTCGCCGGTATAGGCAGTAACCCTGCCCTCCTTTACCATACGGACAACACGGGCAATCGCCGTATCCTCGTCGGTAATCATAGCGCCCTCAAGACCTCTCTGCCGCAGGGAGCCGTCCTTTTCGTAAGCGCGGTCGGCAAACACCTCGCAGGCATAGGACAGCCCTATCTCTTGGGCTGCGTCAATCATTTTTGAGCCGGACAGCGCCAACAAAATCAGCGACGAGTCAAAGTCATACACAGCCTTGGCAATAGCTCTTGCAAGCTCAATATCCTTGCCTGCCATATTGTACAATGCGCCGTGGGGCTTGACATGCTGCAGCCTGCCGCCACCGGCTCCGGCAACAGCGGACAGGGCTCCCAGCTGGTACAGCATATAGTCATATACCTGCTGTGGAGTGCAGTCCATATTTGTTCTGCCAAAATTATCTCTGTCCGGGTAGCCGGGATGAGCGCCCATGGCAACGCCGCCGGCAATACACATTTTTGCCGTATCGTCCATCAGCACCGGGCCGCCGGCATGAAAGCCGCAGGCAATATTGGCGCTGGAAATCAATGGAATTATTTGGCTGTCCAGCAATGCGCCCTCTCCAAGGTCGCAATTCAAATCTATAGTGTACATAAGCAATCCTCTGCTATCAGTATTTTAGGTTAACATTCTTTACATCGGTAATGAACATATGCCCCGGTGAATGGGTAATTGCGATAGGGGGCTTGGTCTGCATCACTGCATTCTGGGGCGTGACGCCGCAAGCCCAGAACACAGGGGTCTCCCCCCTATTTATGGTGACGCTGTCGCCGTAATCCGGCGAATTAATGTCGGCAATGCCAATTGCTCCGGGGTTGCCGATATGCACCGGGGCGCCGTGTACACGGGGCATGGCGGCAGTAACATTTACCGCCTTTACTACCAGGTTGTCGGGAATGGGTCGCATGGACACCACCATATTGCCGTGGAATTTGCCTGCCGGCTTCAGGGCAATATTGGTATTGAACATAGGCACATTCCGATTTTCCTCAATATGTCTGACAGGCACATCCGCCTCCAGTAATTCGCCCTCAAAGCTAAAGGAGCAACCGATGAGAAAGTACACAAAGTCATCCTGCCAATAGTCGCTGATGTCGGTTACCTCTGCCTGGAGGATGCCGTTTTTCCATATCCTGTATTTTGGAAAATCGGTACAAATATTGCCGTATTCTGCCATCTCCTTGATTTCCTTGGAGCCCACATCTCCCACCTCAAGTATGGGGCAGGGCTTGGGGTTACGCATACAGAACAGCAAAAAGTCGAAGGCATACTCCTTTGGCAAAATACAAAGATTAGCCTGGGCGTAGCCGTCGCACATACCCGAAGTCTGGTAATCTATCTTGCCGCAGCGTATCAGCTCCTTGACCTGCTGTGGCTCCATATTGGCATAATTCATCTGAATAACCTCTCTAATTCTCGTTTTTCCCTCTTTGCTATTTTGCAGGCCTGCTTTACTGTAACAGGCACAAATCTGATTTTGTCATAAGGCTTTACCTGTGCCAAATAGGGCAGGTCGGCGCTGATAACCGTGGCTATCTTTGCGTACCCGCCGGTGGTCTGGTGGTCTGCCATAAGTACTATGGGCATACCCGACGGAGTAATCTGTACCGAGCCAAAGGCAATGCCCTCGCTGATAATATCCATACCGTCCCTGCCTCGCAGACCTATGCCGCAAAGCCTGATACCCATTCTGTCCAGGCTGGGAGTGACCGTGTACAGCTGGGAAGAAAAGAATGCCTTGTCCGTGTCGGTAAACATATCGTCCTGTGGCCCGTACACAAATCGGATTTTGTACTCCCTTGCATACTCCCTTGTGGGCACAACAACATCCCTCACGGCATTGTCGCTGTGGCCGATATTCAGCATATCGCCTGCCTTGAGCTTGCGCCCCAGGTGTCCGCCGATACCTATTTTCAAATCCGTGGAGGCACTGCCCATAGCAGTATCCCCGCAAATCCCCCCTGCTACAGCCAAATAGCATCGCATACCGCTAACGGCTGATGACAGGGCAAGTACATCGCCCTTTTTTGCAAGGTAGGGTCTGTTGTTTTGTATTTTTTTGCCGTTTAGGGTGGGAGAAAAATCGCCGCCGGACAATGCAAAAGCATGGCTGTCACAAAACTCCACCCTTGCCCCCAGCACGGTCATCTCTATCGCAGGGGTGTTGATAGGGTTTTTGCACAGCAGGTTGGCAACCTTAAAGGAATAGGAATCCATCGCTCCTCCCTGGATAAAGCCGTCCCTCATAACACCGAATCTGCCCAAATCCTGGATAGTGGACAGCATACCGCCGCTAACAATCTTTATCACAGCTGCACCTCCCTGCACACGGGTTGGTACACGCCGTCATTAACCTGTACCTCCATTTCTCGGTACTCATCCGAGGATATGGGACAAAACTGAATATAGTCCCCTGCCTGGTACAATATGGCATTGTCACGGGCGCTGTCGTACACCTTTACCGGTGTTTTGCCTATCAGCTGCCAGCCTCCCGGTGACGCCATGGGATAAATTCCCGTCTGTTCGCCGCCGATACCCACGGCGCCCTCAAAAATCTCTAGGCGGGGGGTGTCCAATCGCGGAGTGAACAAGCGCTCGTCCATACCTCCAAGGTAAGCAAATCCCGGCAAAAAGCCCAGCATATATATCAAGTATGGCTTGGAGGTGTGAATATCAATAACCTCGTCCCTGCTAAGCCCTGTGTGACGGCACACATTGTCCATATCCAAAGCGAATTGCGGGTCGTAGCAAACGGGAATGTCCCACACCTTGACCTTGCTTTGGGAGGACACGCTAATCCTGCCAATCAATCTTGTCAACAATCTTTTCAGTCTTTTTTCGCTGATGACGGTACAGTCGTAAAATACCGTCAGGGTAGAAAAAGCAGGCACGGTCTCAATAACGCCCTTTATCCCTCGCTCCCTCACCAGTCGGTCCAGAGCAACAACCCGGGCGTTAACCTCATTGCTGATTTCCTTTTTGAACTCCACGGTTACAGCCATATCGGAGTTTGCCAAAAATGAATATTCCATTACTCAAAATAACCCTTGTCCAAAGTCCTGCTAAACCACTCTGCTGTCTTGTCGGCAACAGTTGCAGGGTACTCAATTATGGCGCGCATCATAGCAATCATCGGCAAATTGATGTTCTTGCCGATACCGTCAATAAACGGCCTGGGCTTGCCGTACATATCCAGCATACCTGCCGCTGCCGCCGCGTCCATTGCAGACGCCTGCACCTCAATAGTATGGAACAGGGATGTATCCTCCAGCAAAAATGCCGTGGCTGCCATAAGTGCGTTGCAACCCCAGTCCGAACAGGTGGCAGTGATAATGTTGTCCGCCGCCGTGTCCGCCAATATACCGTAGCCTGTTCCGGCCTTGCAGCCGCCTTCCTCGGCATAAGGTATGTACTTGCGGATATGCTCCTCTATTGCCGCCATACCAATCTCGTTGCCCAAGTCGCCGATGGACAGATTGTATATGCCCAACTCCTGACACTTTCGGAACAGAACATCATACTTTGCCTCAACATGGGAGGTGTTGACTCCCACAGCATTGTGGTAATATCCGTTTTTGTTCCTGCCCGGAGCCTCGTTGGTAATTACCGCGCAGGGTAATCCGTGGGACAATATCTCCTCTGCCTGCTGATTTTCCTCGTCGCAGGACTTTGTAAATTCTACGATACACGCCTCGTTGTCACCGATATTGTCAAGGTCGGTAGTTACTTCAAAATCCAGCACTCGGCTGATGGCAATAATTGCCTTTGTACATTCCTGAGGCACAATCAGTACCGGCTTTGCGCCGAATGCCTTTATCAAAAAGTGAGCGAACACCACCGACGAAATAATGCCGTCAGTCTCTGCCTCGTTCCATGGCAGCAGGACAAATCCGGTGAGGATAAACACCTTTTGCCCTTTTTTTACATTATTAACCAAGCCTCTGGCGCCGTTAACGCACAGCGGCTCGCCGGTAAACTCCCTGGCGCCGTCGTAGAGAATACGGCACACGCCGTAGCCTCTGGGGTCCAGATTCATAAGCGAGTCCAAATCCTCGCCTATGTTGCGAAGCATCAATTCTTTTTTGTCCATAATAATTCCCATAGCCTTTCCGGCTACAAATAGTTTAATAAAAACTCCTAACACCTTATTGTAGCCGGATAAGGCGCATAACGAAAATTTTTACGCTATATACATCTTATGCCTTGCATTGCTCCTCAAAGTCGGCAACCAGCGCGTCCTGAATTGTCTTTAGCATATCGGGGGCCTTGCCGCCCACAGCCTTGCCGTCAACTGTTTTTACCGGAATACAGAAGGAGCCGGTGGAATGAACCACAACCTCGTCTGCATTCATCAGCTCATCAAGGGTATATTCCCTCTCCTCAACACCGAAGCCCAGCTTCTTTGCGAATGCCAGCAAACGGAGTCTGGCAGTACCCGGCAAAATCTTGTCATCAAGGGGGTGAGTAATAACCTTGCCGTCCTTAAAAATAGAAACATTGGAGTGAGCGCACTCTGTAACAATATCCCCTCTGTGGAAGATTGCCTCCTCACAGCCTGCTCTGTCTGCAGCAGTGGCAGCAAGACAGGACGGAATAAGGTTGAGCGTCTTGCAATTGCAGTACAAAAATCTCTTGTCCTCAAAGGTGATAACATCAATGGGCTTGTAGGTGTCTGCCACCGGTGCCGGAGTGAGAGTAATCCACAGATTGGCCTTGTGCTGGTCGCCCTTTGCATAATTATGGCCGCGAAGTCCGGAGCCTCTGGTAATCTGCATATATACAAACTGGTCGCCGTCATCAACCTTGAGCACAAGGTCTGCCAGCAATTTTTCCAGCTCGGGGCGCTCAATGGGCATTTCCATATCCAGGAGCCTTGCGCTGTTGTAAAATCTGGTGATATGCGCGTCCATATCGAATATCTTGTGATTATGAGCATAGGTTGCGTCATATATTCCGTCACCGAACCAGCAAACACGGTCGGTCATAGGAATCTGCATTTTTTCTATCTCGTCGTATTTTCCGTTGTAGTATCCTAAATTTTTCATTGCTACAGTCCCCTTACTTATGATTAGAATAAAAATAGGTATGGAACACCCGATAAAAAACAGGCGCCATTACCTCAAAAGTATATTACCACCATTGTGCAAGAATGTAAATACATTTTGCAAAAATCTATTGACATTTCAAAAAAGATGTGCTAAATTGTTGTAAACCGATGAGAAAGAGTAAGTAAGTTTTTTACCACCTTACAGAGAGTTGCCGACGGTGGAATGGCAGCAGGCAGGAAGGGACCGAATGGACTTTTGAGGGCGAGCCGAACTGATAGTAGGTGAGACGGAGCAGGCACTTCGTTACCAACAGTCAGCGTATGATAGTACGTGCAGAGCGGACACACTATATGTGTCAAGTGGGGTGGCACCGCAGGAGTTATGATTTTTCACTCTTGTCCCGACAGATTATGTCAGGACGAGAGTTTTTTTATTACAAAAAAGGAGATGGATATTTGTGTTCATACTATCCGGACGATGGCGATGGCGTGACTAACTACCGTTCACAAACAATTACCAACCATCATATATCTGTATCGAAAGGAAAATTATTATGAAAAATATCAAAAAAATTATCGCCGTAATGGCAGCAATGGCAATCATCTTTTCTTTTGCAGCTTGCTCAAAGCAGGCTGACGAACCAAGCACTGCAACTGCAAAAACATACAAAATCGGCATCTGCAACTATGTTGACGACGCCTCCCTTAACCAAATTGTTGACAATATTCAGTCCCGGCTGAAGACAGTCGGACAGCAGAACAATGTTACATTTGATGTAACAGTAGAGAACTGCAATGCCGACGCAAGCGTTATGAACCAAATCATCTCAAACTATATATCAAATCAGTACGACCTTATGATAGGCGTGGCTACTCCGGTGGCTGTGGCTATGCAGTCGGCAACCGAAGGCACTGATATGCCGGTAGTATTCTCGGCCGTATCCGACCCGGTGGGCGCAGGACTTGTTGCCAGTGCCGAGGCTCCGGGCGCAAACATCACCGGTACCTCCGACTACCTGAACACCGACGCAATTATGGACTTGATTTTTGCCAACGACCCGGATGCAAAAAACATTGCATTGCTGTACGATATGGGTCAGGATGCCTCCAAAACACCCATCGAGAATGCAAAGAAGTATCTTGACGACAAGGGCATCGGCTACAAGGAATACACCGGCACAAATGTGTCCGAGGTACAGCAGGCTATCCCAACCATAATCAAGGACAAGTGCGACGCAGTATTCACCCCCACCGACAACACAATTATGACAGCAGAGCTGAGCATATACGAGGATTTGGCAAAGGCAGGTATCCCCCACTATACAGGCGCCGACTCCTTTGCCCTCAACGGTGCGTTCCTGGGCTACGGTGTTGACTACGCAGCCCTGGGCAGGGACACCGCCGATATGGCTGCCGATATTCTGGTAAACGGCAAGGATGTTGCCTCATATCCCGTAAAGTTTTTTGACAACGGCACAGCCACCATCAACACAGATACTGCTGCAGCCCTGGGCTACGATATGGATGCGGTAACAAAGGCGTCAACCCCGTTCTGCACCGAAATCAAGACCATCACCACTGCAGAATCATTTGAATAATCACTATATTGTTTTGTTATTTGCAGACTTATGGGCGAACTGTGTTCGCCCTTTGTGTTGGATACAAACTATTTTTTGAAAGAGGTAAAAGTTATGTCTGACTTCCTGGCAATTTTTGATGTGGGACAGATGCAAACGGTACTGGAACTGGGATTCATCACCTCCCTGACGGTACTGGCGCTGTTTCTCAGCTACAGTATGCTGAATGTGTGCGACCTGTCCACCGACGGTTGCTTTACCCTGGGCGCGGCTGTGGGCGCAATAGTGGCCCTCAACGGTCATCCCCTGCTGTCCATACCTGTGGCAATGCTGGCAGGTATGGCGTCGGGACTTGTTACCGCCCTGCTCCAGACGGTGCTGGGCATAGACAGTCTGTTGGCGGGTATCGTTGTCAATACAGGACTGTATTCCATCAACATCGCAGTGATGAAAAAGTCATCCCTGCTGAATCTAAACAACTCCTCCACTCTGTTCTCCATGCTTAAGGATAAGCTGGAGGGCACACCTCTGGAGGGCAAGCAAACGCTGATAATATCTGCAATTGCAGTTATTCTGGTTGTACTGTTTTTGTCCCTGTTCCTGAAAACAAAGCTGGGACTGTCAATCCGTGCTACCGGCAACAACCCGGACATGGTAAAGTCATCCTCCATCAACCCAATCGTCACCACAATCATAGGCTTGTGCATTGCAAACTCCTTTACTGCGCTATCGGGCTGTCTGCTGGCTCAATCCCAAAAGCAGGCCGAAATCAATATCGGCACCGGCATGGTAACGGTGGCGCTGGCAAGCCTGTTAATCGGCGGCGTATTCGTAAGGCGGGGCAAAATCCCTATGCGAGCAATCGGCGCCGTGCTGGGTGCCGTAGTTTTCCGTCTGGTATATCAGATAGCAATCGGTCTGCACATGCCGCCGTTTATGCTAAAGCTGGTATCATCGGTCATAGTAATCATTGCCATCGCAGGCCCGTACATAAAATCCCGATTGCCGGAGTATGTTCGCAAGGCTAAGCTGCGCAAGGGAAGGAGGGCGTAACATGCTGTCACTAAAGGATATAAGGATGGTGTTTTTCAAAGGAACGCCTGACGAAAAAATTGCTCTCAACAATCTTTCACTTGATGTGAACGACGGCGATTTTGTCACGATAATCGGTGCCAACGGTGCCGGCAAATCCACCCTGTTCAATGCCATAGCCGGCACATACCTGACCGACGAGGGCAGGATTGTACTGGACGACAGGGACATTACTGCAATGCCGGAGCACAAGCGCGCCAGATTTATCGGCAGGCTGTTTCAGGACCCTATGAAGGGCAGCGCCCCCGGTATGAGTATAGAGGAAAATTTGGCTCTGGCTGCCGGCCACGGCGGATGGCTAAGCTCTGTGTCAAAAAAGGATAAGGCCTTGTTCAGAGAAAAGCTGGCTCTGCTGGATATGGGACTGGAGGACCGAATGAATCAGCAGGTTGGACTGCTGTCCGGCGGACAACGCCAGGCCCTCACCCTGATGATGGCCACCATCAACCCACCCAAGATTCTGTTACTGGACGAGCATACTGCCGCCCTTGACCCCGGTACTGCCGAAAAGGTGCTGAGTCTCACCACCCAAATAGTAAACGAAAACAAGATTACCTGCCTGATGATTACCCACAATATGCAATCTGCACTGGAGCTGGGCAACCGCACCATAATGATGGACAGCGGCAGAGTAATATACGATGTTGCAAACCGGGAGCGTGACGGACTCACCGTTACCGATTTGCTGGAAAAGTTCAAGTCCTCGGTGGGACAAAGCCTGGACAATGACCGAATGCTGTTAAGCTAAAAACAATATAATTAAAAGCGGCTTGGATTTGCATGGAATCTAAGCCGCTTTGCATATAATCTAAGGGGAGCGTAAAGCACGCCCCCCTGTTTTTTGTGGATATTAATAATTAATCATATATCTGTCAATTTCCCATTGGGATACAGATTTTTTGTAGGAATCCCACTCTTCCTTTTTGCCCTCAATGTAATTGTTGAACACATGCTCGCCAAGTGTCTCCTTGATGAATGGGTCAGCCTCGGCAGCCGCAATAGCCTCCTCTAATGAGCCCGGCAGACACTGAATGCCCAAAGCGTCAAGCTCTGCCTGTGACAGAGCGAATACATTCTCGTCATATGCAGGGGCAGGCTTGAGTCCCTTTTTGATACCGTCAAGACCTGCCGCAAGGCAAAGCGCCATCTCAAGATATGGGTTGCATGCCGGGTCGGGACATCTGAGCTCTACTCTGGTGCCATTGCCGCGGGACGCGGGAATACGAACCAGCACAGAACGGTTGGAGGTTGACCATACCAGGTATGACGGTGCCTCGTAGCCGGGTACCAATCTCTTGTAGCTGTTTACCGTTGGGTTGGATACTGCCGCAATTCCCTTTATGTGAGCCATAATTCCGGCGATAAAGCTGTATGCCGTGTCGCTGAGTCCCAACTCGCCCTCCGGGTCGTCAAACACATTTTTGCCGGTCTTCAGGTCATAGAGTGACATATTGGTGTGCATACCCGAGCCATTGATTCCCTCAATTGGCTTTGGCATAAATGTTGCGTGCAGGCCGTGCTTGGTAGCATAGGTCTTTACCACATGCTTAAATGTCATAACTCTGTCCGCCGTGGTCATTACATCACCGAACTGGAAGTCAATCTCGTGCTGACCCTCGGCTACCTCGTGGTGGGAAGCCTCGATGGTGTAGCCCATCTCCTCCAGCGCCAGTACAATATCCCTACGGCAATTTGAGCCGGTGTCGATTGGGTTAAGGTCAAAGTAGCCTGCCTTGTCGTTGGTGTCCAGGGTGGGCTTGCCGTCGGCGTCGGTGTTGAACAGGAAGAACTCGCACTCTGGACCTACATTGAATCCGTAGCCCATATCGGCAGCCTCGTCAATCACCTTTTGCAGTACATTACGGGGGTCGCCCTCAAATGGAGTAACATTGTCTGCCTTATATACCGAGCAGATAAGTCTGCCTGTCTGTGCGTTAAGGTGCTTTCTCCAAGGGAAGATAGCCCATGTGTCATAGTCCGGATGCAGGTACATATCGCTCTCGTCAATTCGTACAAATCCGTCGATGGACGAGCCGTCGAACATACAGTCGTTGTCCAATGCCTTTTCTAACTGAGAAAGAGTGATAGCCACATTCTTCATAATACCGAACAGGTCGGTAAACTGAAGACGAATGAACTCTACGCCGTTTTCCTTGGCGTCACGGAGAATTTGCTCCTTTGTTAACTTACTCATAAAATAACCTCCAATAGTGACAAAAAAGGGCACTCCACCCATTGTGGAACGCCCTCGTTCTTTTACACTAACATCATACGATAACATTTCGGTTTTGTCAACAATAAACCGCAAATTTGTGCAATTTTACTTTTTTTGCCCTTTGTTGGAGCAGCCGGGACAATTCTGTGTGCAACCTGCACAGCCCCCGCTGCAACAGCCACCCCTGCGACGGTGGCTAACGGCAAGACCTATCGCCAGGGCAACCAACGCCCCAACACAAATAATAACTACTATATCTCCCATAATCCACCTCACACAAAAATCGATGCCACAGTATGGAACACAAATGCCGACACCCAGGCAATGGCGCATTGCCATACCACCACTCCGATGCTCCACCTGAGTCCCAATTCCCGGCGAATGGAGGCAACCGCCGCCACGCAGGGCGTGTACAGCAGGCTGAATATCAACAGCGAGCCGGCAGCAACCGGCGACAACACTGCGGCAATACCGCCCTGGGCGCCAAACAGCACCTCCAATGTTGATACAACGCTCTCCTTTGCCATAAAGCCGCTGATAAGCGAGGTACAAATTCGCCAGTCGCCCAGTCCCAAGGGCTTGAGCAACGGCGCAATAACCCCTGCAATGGCAGCCATCAGGCTGTCTGCCGAGTCGGTAACCACATTCAGCCGGCTGTCAAAGGTCTGCAAAAACCATACCACAATAGTGGCTATCAGGATTACGGAAAACGCCTTTTGGAGAAAGTCCTTTGCCTTTTCCCACATCAGCTGCAGGGTACTGCGCAAGGTGGGCAGGCGATAATTGGGCAGCTCCATAACAAAGGGCGCCGCCTCTCCCCTGAACACAAACGCCTTGCAGAACAGCGCCATAAGTATGCCCATCACAATGCCCAAAAAGTACAGCCCCGTCATAACTAATCCCCCCTTGCCAGGGAAGAAGGAGCTTACAAAAAAGGCATAAATGGGCAATTTGGCAGTACAGGACATAAACGGAGTCAGCAAAATCGTCATTTTTCTGTCCCTCTCGCTGGGCAGGGTGCGGGTGGACATAACGGCGGGCACGGTACAGCCAAAGCCAATCAGCATTGGCACAATGCTCCTGCCGGATAATCCTATACGGCGCAATAACTTGTCCATAAAGAACGCCACCCTGGCAATATATCCGCTGTCCTCAAGCAAGGACAAAAAGAAAAACATAACCACCACAATGGGCAAAAAGCTAAGCACGCTGCCGACGCCGCCGAATATGCCGTCAATCACCAGATTGTGCAGGGTTGAATTTACATGGGCGGTGGTCATGGCTGTGTCCGCCAGCGTTGTCAGTCCGTTGATTGCCTGCTCCAGCAAGCCCTGAAGCCACGCGCCAATCACATTGAATGTAAGATAAAACACCAACGCCATAATGCCCACAAACACCGGAATGGCGGTAAATCTGCCGGTCAGCACCTTGTCTATCTTCTCGCTGCGCTGTCGCTCCTTGCTGAGGCGAGGCTTGTTGACTGCCACGGCACACACCCTGCGAATATAGGCAAATCGCATATCGGCAATGGCGGCGCTGCGGTCAAGCCCTCGCTCATTTTCCATCTGCACCGTAATATGCTCCAAGAATTCCAGCTCATTTTGGTCCAGATTCAACTGGTTGATTATATCTTGGTCCCCCTCTATCACCTTAGACGCCGCAAACCGCAGGGGCAGACCCGCGTCACGGGCATGGTCCTCTATCAGGTGGCACACTCCGTGCAAGCACCTGTGCACTGCTCCCTTGTGGTCATCCGGGTCACAAAAATCCTGCCGCAACGGCGGCTCCTGATACTCTGCAATGTGCAGAGCGTGGGTAATCAGTTCGTCAACGCCGTAGTTCTTTGCGGCGGATATGGGCACAACGGGTACCCCCAGCATATCCTCCATGGCATTGATGTCGATTGAGCCGCCGTTGCCGGTCAGCTCGTCCATCATATTGACAGCCACTACCATGGGAACGCCCATCTCCAACAACTGCATAGTAAGGTACAAATTGCGCTCAATATTTGTGGCGTCCACAATGTTGATGATTGCGTGGGGCTTGTCGCCCAGCACAAAATTGCGGCTCACCAGCTCCTCGCTGCTGTAGGGCGACATAGAATATATGCCCGGCAGGTCGGTAATCAATGTCTTTGGGTGGCCGATAATTGAGCCGTCCTTTCGGTCCACCGTAACTCCGGGAAAGTTGCCCACATGCTGGTTTGCTCCGGTAAGACGGTTAAACAGCGTGGTCTTGCCGCAATTCTGGTTGCCAACCAGCGCAAAGGTGAGCATTGTGCCCTCGGGCAAACGGTTGCCGCTGCCCTTGATGTGGTGAATACCCGGCTCACCCAACGCCGGGTGGGCTGTGCCGCGCTTTGTTTTGGTTGTGGGTACGGGCTGTGGCGCCCGGGTGGGAGTAACATCAATTTTGCCGGCGTCCTCAAGGCGCAGGCTCAACTGGTAGCCGTACAGCTCCAGCTCCATAGGGTCCCCCATGGGCGCCAGCTTTACAACAGTAGCCACAGCTCCGGGGATAATCCCCATGTCCAAAAAGTGCTGGCGCAATGCCCCCTGTCCGCCCACCGTGTTGATTAGGGCGCTTTCTCCCGGCTTTAGATTGGATAACTTCATAATCCCTCCTATAGTTAGGTATATAATATACTAATATATATTACCATTATATAATACATATTCTGCCGCTATGGTTAGCCTCTGCTAACTACATAATTAGCATACACTAACTCCCCCAAAAAGTCAAGGGGTAATTTGTAAAAATGTGTAAAAACCGATTAAGGCTCCCCTTATTATGTAATTAAGGGGAGCTGTCGCATTTTATATGCGACTGAGGGGATAAAAGGAAAAGTTGGCAATCCTGTTTTTACAATCCCTCCACCACGCAAGCGTGGTCCCCCTCCCTTTGCACAAGGGAGGCTAAAAAGTTTTTTACACAAGGAGCCTAAAAGAAAAAAACGGGGCCGGAGCCCCGTTTTTCTACTGTGTTAAAATTCACCAAGCTCGACAATATCGTCGCCGTTACCCTGGCCGTCGGAGGTGGTGCATATATCACCGCAAAGAGTGTACTTTTCGATCTCTACTACAGGAGATTCATAATGCTTTGTCATATTTATTACCTCCTTACGCCAGTACACATACATTGCCGTATGTGATTGCCTCTACCGTCTCGCCGGTGCTCTTTGTATAAGAATATCTTACATAAGCGCGGGTCTTTACGCCCTTGCCCTTGCCGTTGCCGATGGACAGGGAGTACTGGTTGCCCGGATTGACAATATTCTTTGCTACCACCTGATTTACACCCTCTGCGCCGAGAACAAAGGTGTCCTCGGTTGCTGTGCCGGTGGTATAAATTGTGCCAGCCTCCAGAATAACAATGCTGTTGCTGTTGCAACCAACGGTGATGGCGTTGAATGTGGTTACTCTGTTTGCGCCGTCGGTAACAGCGTGGCCGCTATATACATCGGGCAGACGGTTGTTGAGCTTGTAAATCAAGGTCTTGTCGGTAACTGTGCTGCCTTCGATTGTGTAGGCTGTGCCCGACTTGGTAACGGTGCAAAAATCCACACTCCTGTTGGCATAGAATGAATATGTGCCGCCGTATGCCGCGATTGCGTACTGTCCGTCGCCCAGCTTGATTGCGATAGCGTAGGGCTTGGATGAGTTCGAGTTCACAGTCACCATGGTGTCGTATGCCACATTCGTTGCCACCGGATTGCCGTCCAGAGTGACGGTGTATGTGCCGGCAGATGACTTGTCAACAATGGGCTTGATATTAACCTGGGTGGTGTCGGCGGTCACGGTATATTCTTCTCTGAACTCCTGTCCGTCCAGCATGAATCCGGTTACCACCATATACGGCATACTGCCCACAATATATGTTGTCTGCGTGCCGGAATGAGTGACTGTTACCTCATTCTCCCAGGCGGTGATTGTGTCGCCAACCTGTAGTGCCACGGTGTAAAGCACGGCGTTGTACGGGTTGTAAATCTTGGCTACTCTGTCCGTTGTGGAGCAATATGCGGTAACAACGGTGTCTGCCTGTACCAGCAGAGTACGGGTGTTGCCCGGCTGGGAGAATGTTCGCTCTGTTCCGCCGGTGCTCACTGTCCAGGAGTAGCACTCCACGCCGCCCACAAGTCCCGTTGCGTTTGCGTCCAGGGTAACAACCTTGCCGTAAGGAACATTGCTGTCGCTAATCAGATTAGATTCGCCGTCAATATTAACATAGAACTTAACATTGTATGTTTTCTTTTGGGCATCTTCGGTGTTGTTGCTGTTGATAGCGGTAATCATTGATGTTATAGCCGCGTCAATGGTATTCTGGGGCTTGTCGTCGTCTGCGGCGGCGTCAATAACACCGTCCAATGCCATCTTTGCAGTATCTATGGCGGCGGAATCCTTGTATGCCGACTTGTCAACCAAGCCGGAGAGAATCTGGGTCTCGTCATATACTGTCAGGTCAACCGTCTTTGTGTGGCCTGCATCGTGCTGGCATACATACTGTGAGCCGGCCTTGTCAAATCTGTATTCGTGACCGATGGGTGACAATGCTCTATTTTGTTTCTTTCCACAGAATACACAGGTGCCTATCTCATTGCCTTTACCTTCGCAGGTTGGCAAAGTATCGGTAACCCAGTTAAATGAAGTATCTGCGTGTGTAATTGTCTTGTTTTTATCGTCGGGAGTCTTTTGGGCTGTTTCGATATAACTGATATGCTCGCTAACATCCTGGTTGAATTTGGATACAACATCGGCGGCACTGCCGGCGTTGGTAGCTGCAGTGTTTGGATTGTAAGCCATAGCATCTTCGATAGCTTTAAAGAAAGCGTCGCTCCATCCACCCTGCCTATAGTTTTCTACACCCTTTTGGGCAGCTTTAATAGCATCAAGCAGAGCTTTATAGTTGACTACATAAATTGCACAGTTGTCACCGATTTGCTGTGTGATCCTTTGCAAACCGTCAAAAGAACTCTTTCCGGATGCCTCATCAGCCATACACCACCAAAGGTTGTATTTTCTTGAGTATTTACCGGTGGTATCTGCTACGAACTGGGTATTTTGGTTGTACAACATTGTGTTAGCATAAGTAAAGCGGTATGACCAACCCCACCCAGTCCAACCTCCAGCTGACATTTCCTTACCGGATTGTATATGGTTATTTGCATATCCTACATAATATTTTGTACCTGCAATCTTATTTGCAAAATTCCAACCGGTGTTATTATCACTTGTACTTGCATCTTCTGATGTCCAGTTTTTCTCCAGATAAAAATCTGTCAAGTTGTCTTCGCTTCCGGCGCCGGTGGTTGGAAAAACAGCATAATTACATCTTTTCTTATTCTTCGCATTAACAACGGATTGAAACATTACAGGGATTACTGTTTTTGTACTACCGTCATGAAGTACTACAGTCTGGTTATTACTGATTTGGTAATAAACAATACTGTCAGTGTAACTATGCTCAAATTGGTATTGGCTATAGTTTCCCGTAGGTACGGAATACAACAAATTGCTGTAGTAATTTGAACTAACATTACCCTCTTGGAATTTTGGCACGGCAGTACCTTTGTAGGTATCCGGCATTGTCCACTCGGACATACCGTCCATTGCGAGTTGCAAATCATATGCCGCAGTAGTCAGCTTGGAGCCATCACCGGTTTCGCACGCCTTGTCGATAGCCGCCTGGGCTGCAACATACTTTTCGTAAGCAGGTTTAACATTGGTAAAGATGGTGTCGCTGTTCATTCTTTTCTCGAACTCTCCCATCATTTTCTGAACATTCTGTAATCCCTGGCCGGGAGTGATAGGAACGGACGGATACTTGATGAGATAGTCGATACGAGCGACATTCTGCTGGTTGGAGGTATTGTAAATCCTGAAGTTAGAGATGTATCCGTTGAACAGCTTGTCGTTGGCAAACAGGGAGGCGCCGATATTGATTCTGCCGTTGGTGCCGAATAGGTCGCTGACCCAATCTTCATTTATGCCGTCCAATGCGTAGGAAAGCACCTTGACATTGTCGCGGTAAACTACCATACCGTTGCGGCCATAGACCGCCCTGTAGCTGTGCCAGCCGCCAGTTGCCGGGCTGGAGCCGTCGTTACGCTGAATACCTGCCGACGTAGTAACGCCGTTAGATATACCGCCGGAAAGCTGTGAGGTAACATAGGACAGCTTGTAGCCGTTCTGGGGCCAGTTGCTCTCGTTATAGTCGCAGTTACCCACGGTGCCGGTGTAGGTGGACAGGTTGTACAGATTGGCGTAAGCGTCGTAACCGCCGGAGGTACCCAGGTCGTAGGCATCCCACATAAAGGTAAAGCCGTCCTTGGAGGTAAAGGTGTGGTCGCCGGTATTCATCTGGCCGGTGCCTACGGACGCGTACTTTGCGACGCCGGTGCTGCTGGAGTTGGTGCTGCCGTTGTTAAAAAAGGCAACATTATCTCTGCCACCGATGCCGTTGGCGGTGGAGAGGCCGTTGTATGTGCTGAGGGTGTAGCCGTGGCCGGTAGCGTCCTCGGCAACATTACTTGTGGTAAAGTACTGTGCCACCAGTTGGCCGGGGCTGGAGGGAGTATATCCTGCATAAGCCTGGTTGAGGGCGTTGTACTCGTCGTTGCTGATGAGCGCCATACCGCCGTGACGGGGATATACGGAGTTGATATTAGTGCTGACTACGTCCTTTCTGTGGTCGTACTCGCCGCCCTTGTTAACAAGGCCATCCTCCAGGCTGGTGCCCAGGTCGTACATAGCAAAGGAGCAAGTCTTCTTTACATACTCGTCGGCAATGAGTACCCAGTGGCCGTCGGGGCGCTTGTACACCTCGGGGCCCTCCAGTCCGTTGGGGTCGCCCGTATTGACAGAATCGTAAAACAGGGTAGCGGCGCAATTCTTGAGTCCCATAAGGGTCTCTGCGTGAGCAAAGTAAATCTTGCCCTTGTTGGCCTTGTCCTCGCGCTTGAATACCATATAGTACTTGCCGTTTTCGTAATTAATATTGGCGTCGATGGTGTAGCCGCCGGACACGGAGTACAGAGTCTCTGCAAAAGTGTTGATGCCGTCGATTGTGGCGCCGGTGCTGGTCCTGAAGGTCTGGAAGTCGGTGGTAAATGCAACATTTATTCTGGAGTTGGTGTAGAAAGGACCTGACCATACCAGGGCGTATGCCTTCATCTCGTTGCACCATACAACCTCGGGAGCCCATGCGATAGCGTCGTCGCTGTTCTGCATAGTACCCTGCTCGGAGAACATACCCGTGGTGTCGATAACTTTGGGCTTAACATTGGCAATATTGCTAAGGTCGCTAATGTCCCATACCATTATCTTTTGGTTATTATAGCTATGGGCGGTGGATGTTACGCACAGGTCTGTGGCAACAACATAGTAGCCGGCGGTAATATTGCCGTTGGCGTCGCGCTTGTTGATAATAAAGGGGTCGCGGGCACCGCCGGTGTGACCAAACTTGCCCACCATACTGTTAAAGTTGATGCTGCTGCCCTGTGTGTTGTCCAGCAATGGCATGTTGCCGTTGAGTGGTGAAAAATTGATACCGTCCTCGGATACTGCCAGTCTTATCTTTTGGTTAACAGTAAAGGATGTGGTGTCATCGCCGCAAAAGTAAGCGAACAACAGCTTGTCGTCCGCAGAGCCTGTGGCAGCCGCCTGTGCTGTGACAGCAAAAGCCGGAACTGCGGTGATAACCATTACCAAAGACAGCAGGATGGACAGCAATCTTTTTGATAACTTGTTCATAAAATACCTCCGTTCTCTACCGAGCGATAACAGCAGGGGCTTACTGACTACGCCGCCCACAGGTCGCCGGTGATATGCCCTTATATTTACAGATAGGCATATTATCTTATTTTTTATGTGCCTATAATATAATAATAGCGGTGCATTGTCAAGGGAATTTGTGAATAATTTGTAAATTTTTTCAAATTAGTACAAAATTGCGGTTTTGTAAGCCACATATTGGGGTACTCTCCCGGCGTACACACAAGAGAGAAGAGTATTATTACCATCAAGGCTCCTTTGTGTAAAAACCATTTTTGGCTCCCCTTATTATGTAATTAAGGGGAGCTGTCGCATTTTATATGCGACTGAGGGGATAAAAGGAAAAGTTGACAATCCTGTTTTTACAATCCCTCAGTCAAACCTAAAGGTTTGCCAGCTCCCTTTACACAAGGGAGCCAAAAAGGAAAACAAACGCCCCTTTACACAAGGGAGGCTTAATCGGATATACACCGCTTTATGTAATTATCCAAATATTCGCACACGCCGTCGAAATTATTATTTATTTCGTTATTCGGTATCCTGATTATCGTCAACCCATATTGCTCCAGATAGCTTGTTCGTTGGGTATCGTATTCTATTTCTTTATCCTCGTAATGCTGTGAGCCGTCAAGTTCAATTACAAGCTTTGCCTTTGCGCAATAAAAATCCACAATGTAGTTGCCCAACACCTTTTGTCGATTGAATCGTATTGGATATTCTTTTAAAAAATCATACCACAAGTGTCGCTCTTCCTTTGTCATATTTTTACGCAATTCTCTCGCATTATGCACAAGGCTGTGATTATGCTTTCGGTCTGACATAAAACACCTCCGGTATTCCTTGACAATATATGTAGCCTTTTTTTGTATTGTACCATATTTTTCATACTATGTACATTATCATTGCAAATATGCAACAATTGTGTAAAAACCGAATAAGGCTCACCTTTTAATGTTATAAAGGGGTGCTTTTTTATCCGATTGCGGCTCCCCTTATTATGTAATTAAGGGGAGCTGTCGCATTTTATATGCGACTGAGGGGATAAAAGGTGAGGTACTAACAATCCCTCAGTCAAACCTAAAGGTTTGCCAGCTCCCTTTACACAAGGGAGCCAAAAAGGAAAACAAACACCCCTTTACACTATGCCCAAAACGGCGCATATTTTGTTACATTGTGTGTAAATGACAGGAAGCCAATCCTGTATTAAAATTGTTGCCTTTTGGAGAATGTATCAAAGAGCAAATTAATAATTTAGAAATTAGATACAAAAATGTAAAAATAGATAATTATGTTATTATGCCTAATCATATACACATTCTGATGAGGATAGAAAATCAGACGGGAGGAGCAAGCC